>NZ_JACOOP010000052.1:0-24332 GCF_014287725.1 Clostridium sp. NSJ-49
ACACTGCTTACATTGATACTTTTGTTTAGCCTGCTTATTCATACCAAACTTGTATAGTTTATCAGAATTACAGCGTGGGCATTTTATATTAGTTTTGCTCATTGTTCTTCTCTCCTTTTTGAAGGGGGTATTATTTAGTATCGCAAACCTATTGTATTTCCTTGGGCTGAGAAGAGCAATGTTCATATAACTTAACAGATCGTAACTTAAACAAAGGAGGATAATATGAAAAAAATTGCAGCTTTTTTTGATATTGATGGAACAATTTATAGAGAAGGTTTAATTACAGAAGTATTTAAGAAAATAATTAAATATGAATTAGTAGACGAGGAGAAGTGGTATAAAGAAGTACGTCCAGCATATTTATTATGGGATAAAAGGCAAGGAGATTATGATACATATCTTTTAAAGATGGTGGATATTTATGTAGAAGCGATTAAAGGAATTAGCAAAGAGCAAATAGAGCATGTAGCTAAAAAAGTTATAGAACAAAAAGGTGATAGAGTATATACTTTTTCAAGAGAAAGAATAAAATGGCATCAAGAACAAGGACACATAGTTATTGCAATATCCGGATCCCCATATGAATTAGTAAAAGAGATGTCACAAAAATATAATATGGATGATTTTAAAGGTACAATATATATAAGTGATAAAAATAATAACTATACTGGTGATGTTATTCCTATGTGGGATTCAGAAAGTAAGGAAAAGGCTCTCTTGGAAATGAAAGAAAAGTATAATATAGATTTATCAGCTAGCTATGCATATGGGGATACAGCTGGAGATTATACCATGTTTAAGTTAGTTGGAACACCGTATGCGATAAATCCTACAAAGGAACTATTACATAAAATAACCAATGATAAAGAAATAAATGATAAAATTAACATAATTGTTGAGAGAAAAGATGTAACATATAAGTTAACTACTGATAATTTAGAGCTATTATAATTGAATTTTAAATATGAAACTTTTTATTGTAATGGAATAAGATATCTACTATAAAGATTATGTTAGGGGCGAAAAGCTTGATAGGTCTTACTGATTTATTAATTTATCTTGATGAGGAATTAACAAAAAATTTAAACTCCCTAGTTATAAAGGGATATATAGAAAAAAGAACTTCTAGGTGGATCGAAGATAGAACTATTTCAGGAAATATTAGATTTCAAGATAGAGAGCAATATTTTGAAGAGGATAGATGTATAAGAGATGAACGAGATGGATATAAAGGTAAAAATTATAATAGTGCAGATTCTTTAACAAATACTAAAGAAAAAGCTGAAGGATTAGATGGGAGAAGATTTATAAGAAGAGAAGAGGAACTTACAAGAATTTATACTGTATTCGAACTTCATAATCAATTAGTAAATGGATTAAATGATTCTAACATATTAAAAAATGTTTCCGATGAATGGATGAGTGATGATATATCTGTTGGAGACTATATACAGCTTAATGGAGTTATTGGAGAAGATTCAATATTATCCTATGTAGATGTTTGTTGTAATTTAATTAATTGTATAGGATGCGATACTCTAAATTCTTTAGCTAAAAGTACATCTAGTAATATATATAATTATAATGTTCTATCTAGTTCTTTAATAACTCTTAGAGATTATTTAAATGTAAATAATACTCAAGATGTAATTATTAATACTAATAATAATGATGTAGTGGTAATGATGAATAATCAATATTTATTTAATAATTATGGTAATATTTACGAAAGGGCTGGATGTCCTTGTAAAATAATAGGAAAGGTCATAAGAGTTTGTGAAGAAGGTGAATATATACATTTGTTAAGAAAAACAGGTCAACCAGAGTTTTACGAAAAATTGCTTGCTTCACATAGTATATTAAATAATAGCCTAAAGAGCAATGGATTAATTATTCCTACAGAACCCAGAGTTAAAGTAGAAGGAAAAACTCTATTAGTAGTACCAATAAGTATGAGTATTTAAGTATATAGTATAATAAGAAAATTAGGAGATTTTATTTATCTCCTAATTTTTTGAGTTTTTATATATAAAACTTAGAATTTTAAAATATAATGTAATAGCTTCCTTATTAGATAGATTTTCCAAATAGTGTGTACAAGTTTCTAATGATAGAAGTTCAAAGTTGTTATTGTTATTTTTAGATTCATTAAAAAGTTTTAAAGAACTACTATATGGAACAATGGTATCTACTATACTATGAATAATAAGTGTATTAGGTAAATCTTCTTTTACGTAATTAATAGGACTGTATAATTCAGAAATATTTTCTATATCATATGTGTCAAATTTTTCTGCTACTTCTGTTGGAGCTAGAGAAATATTTATTTTTGATAATTCTGTAGGGCCAAATAAATCTACAACGTAAGATATATTAGATGGATAAGAGGCTAAACTTAAATCATCTATAAACATATTATTATCAGAAAAAGCGGCAATCATAGAAAGTTGTGAACCTGCTGATGGGGATACTATTCCTATATTATCAGTATCAAAGTTATAAATATCTTTATTTTTATATATCCATCTTATAGTATCCTTAATATCTGATATTTGTTTATCAAAAATTGCATCTGTTTTTAATAATTCATAAGAAGTAGATATTATTGTAAACCCTTCATTTCTTAGTATTTCGATTATTGGAGATAATTCAGATGGTAGATTTTTATTACCATACATCCAGGAATCACCGAAAACATATATTATAACAGGGGATGGGCTTTTATTAGTCTTTTTGGGACTATAAATATCTAAGGTTAAATCTAGATTTCCTCTACTTTTATATACTACATCTTTATATGATACTTCTGATGTAGGTTCTGTATAAAAGTTGCTAGCAATTACAGCTAAGTTACTATTTAAATTGATTATTTCTTTTGTTATATTAAAATAAAATCTTATGGAATCATAACTTAATGTAATAAAAAATATTAATAATAAAAATAATGGAAGTATAAATTTTTTCATATATTTAAACAAATTTATCACCAACTAAAAATTAATATTATAATTATTAACACAAAATATAAAATAATATACAAAAATTAGTTAGTTTTCTTAAAATAAAAAAATGAGGTTAATGTAAAAAAATACATTAACCTCTAAATATTAATACATAACTCGAATAGAATAACCTTCGTTTTCAAGAGCATTTACTATTCTTTCAATATGTGAATCTCCATTTGTTTCAACAGTAATTTCTACAAGAACGTTATTTATTCTATTTATTGCTTTAAACTTATCATGATCTAAGCTGACTATATTTGCATTTTCTTTAACTAATAATTGTGATAGTTTTAGAAGTTGTCCAGGAGTATTTGGAACTTCAGTTGAAAAACAGAATAACCTTCCACCTGAAACCAATCCATTATTTATTAGAGTAGAAATAGTTAGCATATCTATATTACCTCCACTAATAACTGAACAAACTCTTTTACCAGTAAAATTTAATTTCTTTAATGCTGCTAATGATACTACTCCTGAAGCTTCAGCGATTAACTTGTGTTTTTCAGTAAGTAATAAAAATGCATCTACAATTTCGGCATCAGAAACAGTAATAATTTCATCAACATGGTCTTTTATTATTTCAAATGTTTTATCTCCTGGAGTTTTTACAGCTATACCATCAGCAATTGTATTAACAGTAGTTAGCGGAGTTAACCTTTTATTTTTAAAACTATTAGCCATAGCAGCAGCACCTTCTGATTGAACTCCTATTATCTTAATAGAAGGATTAATTTCCTTTGCGACTAATGAAATACCACTTATAAGACCACCGCCTCCAATTGGACAAATTATACAATCTATGTTAGGAATATCTTCTAATATTTCTAATGCTATTGTTCCTTGACCATATATTATATCAATATCATTAAATGGATGAATGAACACCTTATTTTCTTTTGCTTCAATTCTTTTTGCTTCATTATATGCATCATCATAGCAAGTACCTTCTAACACAACGTTACCACCATAATTTTTTGTTGATTGTACTTTAAGATAAGGTGTAGTTTTTGGCATAACTATAGTTGCATCTACACCAATTAAACTTGAAGCATATGCAACACCTTGGGCATGATTACCAGCAGAGGAGCATACAACTCCTTGAGATTTTTCATAATCAGTTAACCCTTTTATTTTATTAAGAGCTCCTCTTAACTTATAAGCACCTGTAAGTTGTAGATTTTCACATTTCATATATACTATATTATTGCATAAATCGCTAAATATTTTACTATGAAGAATTGGAGTCTTAACGATTACATCTTTGATATTTTCTCTTGCTTTTTTTACATTCTCAATATACATAAGTTTCACCCCATTGTAGTTTTAAATAGATTTGGTATAATTTATACAATATATACTTTAGCATATATTTAAAATAAAATCTAACTAATAAAGAAAAATGTATAATTATTATATTTTTGCTCGTAATTTTATTGTATATCTAAATATATAAAGATATAATTACAAAGTAATAGATTTAAAAATGGAGTGAACTTAATGGAAGAAAGATTACAAAAGTACATAGCTAGATGTGGAGTAGCTTCTAGAAGAAAAAGCGAAGAACTGATTTTATCAGGTCAAATTAAGGTTAATGGTAATGTTATAACTGAGCTAGGTACTAAAGTAAATGTAGATACAGATATAGTAGAGTACGGTAATAAAGTTATAAAACCTGAAGAAGAAAAGATATATATAATGTTAAATAAACCAGAGGGATATATTACATCAGTAAGTGATGAAAAAGGAAGAAAAACTGTCTTAGATTTAATAGATGTTAATGAAAGAATTTATCCAATTGGTAGATTGGATTATGATAGTTCAGGTCTTTTACTACTTACTAATGATGGTGATATTTACAATAAAATAATACATCCAAGGGTGGCTATTGATAAAAAATATATAGCTGTATGTGAAGGAAAATTTACAGAAAAAGAAATAGAGAAATTTAAAAATGGTGTAGATATAGGTGGATACGTTACATCTAGCGCTAATATAGAAATTATAGATGAAGAAAAAGTTACGATTAAAAAGACAGGTGAAAATATTATAAGATCTACTGTTGAAATAACTATTCATGAAGGAAAGAATCGTCAGATTAGAAGAATGTGCTCTTCTTTAAATCATAATGTATTAAAATTAAAGAGAGTATCTGTGGGTAATATAAAATTAGGTAACTTAAAAAAAGGAAATTGGAGATTGTTAACTCAAGAAGAAGTTAATTATATAAAAGGATTATAGGGTATAGATTATGTTTACTTATACAGCAGATTTTAGTTCATTAACACATTATATTATAAAAAATTTTGTAAAAGAAAAGAGCGTAGCAATTGATGGTACATTAGGAAATGGATTTGACACAGACTTTTTAGCTGATAACTTTAAATTAGTATATGCATTTGATATCCAAAAGATTGCTTGTGAGACTTACAAACAGAAGGAAAAGCAAAATGTTCTAGTAATTAATGATTCTCATCATAAATTTTTAGAATATATAAAAGAAAATGTTAATTGCATTGTATACAATCTAGGATTTTTACCAGGTGGTGATAAATCTATTACTACTTGCTATAACTCATCTTTAGAAAGTATAAAATTAGGATTAGATATTCTAGAATCAGAGGGAATGATGTTAATTACATCGTATAGAGGCCATGATGAAGGTATGAGTGAGTATATTTATATAAAAGAGTATTTAGATAATTTACCTAAAAATAGATATGCAGTTATGAAACATGAAATTATAAATAGAAGCAATAAATCACCAGTTTTATTTGTAATTGAGAAAAAATAATTAATTGATTAAAAAGATAAATAATGCTAAAATTATTTATCTATATATATTATAAGAAGAGGTAGTTATGGAGAAAAATAATAATTGTGAATCAAATGATCTTATGAGATTAATACAAACAAAGTTTACAAGACTTAGTAAGGGACAAAAACTAATAGCAGATTATATATTAAAGAACTACGATAAAGCTGCCTTTATGACTGCTTCAAAGCTAGGAGAGGCTGTAGGAGTTTCTGAATCAACTGTTGTTAGATTTGCAATAGAATTAGGTTTCTCAGGTTATCCAAAATTACAAAAATCCCTTCATGAATTAATAAAAACGAAATTGACTACTGTTCAGAGATTAGAGCTGTCAAATGATTATATAAGCAATGGATATACATTGAAAGGTGTATTAAAATCTGACATGGAGAATATAAGAGCAACTATGGAAAAGATTGATTACGAAACTTTCGATGCTGTTGTTAATAGCATTTTCGAAGCCAAAAGAATATTTATTATAGGATTAAGAAGTTCTATGGCATTAGCTGAATTTTTAGAATTTTATCTAAATCTAATTTTACAGAATGTAAAAACTGTAGGTAATGGAATTTCAGATATATTTGAACAAATGGTAAGTATTAGAGAAGGAGATTTAGTTATAGGGATAGGATTCCCTAGATACTCTTCAAAGACGATAGATGCATTAGGAATAGCACAAGATAGAGGAGCAAAAGTGGTAGCTATAACAGATAGTTATTTATCACCATTAGATGCAAAAGCAGATTATACTTTAGTTGCTCAAAGTAATATGGCATCATTTGTTGATTCTCTTGTTGCTCCTTTATCAGTAATTAATGCTTTAATAGTTGCTGTTGGATTAAGAGAGAAAGAAACAATTTCTAATATTTTTAATGATCTAGAAAAGATTTGGCATGATTTTAATGTTTATTCTTATAACGGGAGAAATTCAGGATATTAGAATAGAATCAATTAAGGGGATTAGCATTTGTTAATTCCTTTAATTTTTATTAATTAGTTTTTAGGAGGATTTATATGGCTGATGTTGTTGTTATAGGTGGTGGACCAGCAGGAATTATGGCTGCTATTAGTGCTGCAAAAAATAATAATGTTACATTACTAGAAGGAAATGATAGGATAGGTAAAAAATTATTCATAACTGGAAAAGGTAGATGTAATGTAACAAATGCAAAGGATATAAGTGAATTTTTTGATTATATTCCTGGAAATCCATATTTTTTATATAGTTCTTTATATACATTTACAAATGAGGATACAATAAATTTTTTTGAGTCACAAGGAATAAAATTAAAAACAGAAAGAGGAGGAAGAATATTTCCATACTCTGATAAATCATCTGATATTATTAAAGGATTAAATAATGGGCTTGAAGAAGCTAACGTTAAAGTGAAATTAAATTCAAAGGTAACTAATATTTTAATGAATAAATCAAAAATTGTTGCTGTAGAAATTAATAATTCAAAAAAAATATATGCTGATAACTTTATATTTGCCACTGGAGGAGCATCATATCCGTTGACAGGATCAACTGGTGAGTGTTTTAAACTACTTGAAAATATAGGGCATACAATAGTAAAATTAAAACCTTCTTTAGTTCCTATAGAAATTAAAGAAGAATTTATAAAAGAATTAGCAGGATTATCTTTAAGAAATATAGGATTGGTTATAAAATCTAATAATAAGGTAGTGTATAAAGAGCAAGGTGAAGTTAAATTTACATATTACGGTATTTCAGGACCTTTAACATTAAGTGGTTCAAGATATATAAAAGAAAATGAAAGTTTTAAGATATTAATAGATTTTAAACCAGCTTTAGATCATCAAGAGTTAGACAAAAGAATACAAAGAGATTTTAAAAAGTATATAAATAATGATTTTAAAAACTCATTAAATGATTTATTACCACAAAAGATAATACCAATAATAATTGAATTATCAAATATAGATCCGAACAAAAAAGTTAATGAAATAACTAGGGAAGAGAGAAAAAGATTAGTAGATTTATTAAAAAGTTTTGAGATTACTGTAAAAGGATTAAGACCTCTATCAGAAGCTATTGTTACAGCAGGTGGAGTATCTATAAATGAAATCGACCCATCTACAATGAAGTCAAAGATAATTGAAAATTTATCATTTGCAGGGGAAGTAATTGATGTAGATGCATTTACAGGTGGATATAATGTTCAAATAGCTTTATCCACAGGATATATAGCAGGAATAAATATATAAAATCTTGTTTACTTAACAAATTCATAATATAATCTTAATGATAAATAAATGGTTAGCAGCAAGAAAGGTGGCAAATAAATGAGAATATCTGTAGCGATAGACGGACCAGCAGGTGCTGGAAAGAGTACTATAGCAAAGTTAGTAAGTAAAGAATTTAATTTAATGTATATAAATACAGGTGCAATGTATAGAGCTGTATCTTTAATGGCAAAGGAAAATAATATAGAGCCATCAGATATAAAAAGGCTAATGGAGTTAATAGATACATTAGAAATGCATTTTGAAAATGATGATTTGATATTAAACGGAAAAAATGTTCAAGAAAAAATTACAATGCCAGAAATTAGCTCAATAGTATCAAATTACGCTTCAATTCCTGAAGTAAGACAAAAGCTTGTAAATTTACAAAGGAATATGTCTGAAAAATATAATGTTTTAATGGATGGTAGAGATATTGGTACAGTAGTATTAAAAAATGCACCATTTAAGTTCTTCTTAACTGCAACTGCAGAAGAGAGAGCAAAAAGAAGATTTAATGAATTAGTTAGTAGAGGAATTGAAGTAAATTACGATACTTTATTAAGCGATATTATAAAAAGAGATTTTATAGATAGTAATAGAGAAGTAGATCCATTAAGAATGGCAGATGATGCAATTGAAATAGATAGTTCTAATTTATCTATAGAAGAAGTTACAGAATTTATTTGTAATTATATAAAAAATAAATTACAATAATATTGTTGGGTAGTAAAATTTAACAACAGGAGATAAACAGCATGAAAAGAAAAGTAATTTTAGCTGAGAGTGCAGGTTTTTGTTTTGGGGTTCAAAGAGCGGTAGATCAGACAGTAAAAATTCAGAAAGACTACGGTAAAAAAATTTATACATTGGGACCACTAATTCATAATAATGATGTTGTAAAATATCTAGAAAATAATGATGTTTTTTCAATTTCTATAGATAATATAGATGAATTATCAAAAGGAGATGCGGTTATAATACGATCTCATGGTGTTTCAAAGGCTGTAATGGACTTATTAGAATCTAAAGGAATAATAACAATAGATGCAACTTGTCCGTTTGTAACTAATATCCAAAAGAAAGTCAATAAATATTCTAAAGAGGGTTATCAAATAGTTATTTTAGGAGATAAAGATCATCCAGAAGTAATAGGTATAAATGGATGGTGTGATAATAAGGCCATAATAACTAAAGATGGAGAGCTTCCAGAGAGAATACCTAATAAGATATGTGTAGTATCTCAAACTACTGAAAAAGAAGAAAATTGGGTAAACACAATAAGAAATTTATCTGTTAGAACTAAGGAACTTTTAGCATTTAATACAATCTGTGCAGCAACTGAAATAAGACAAAAGGGTGTTTTTGAATTATCAAAAACAGTAGATTTAATGATTGTTGTAGGAGGAAAGAATAGTTCAAATACAACAAAATTATATCAAATTGCAAAGATGAATTGCAAACGTGCGATTCATATAGAAAATTCATCTGAATTATCAACAGAGATAATTAATGATAGTACAATAAATAAAATTGGTATTACAGCTGGAGCTTCAACTCCAGATTGGATTATAAATGAAGTAGTTGAATTAATGGAAGGGGATATATAGATGGAAGATCAATTACAATTGATGGATCAAATGGATTTAAGATTTAGAATAGGAGATGAAGTACAGGGGGAAATCCTTAAGATAGGTTCTTCAGAAGTATTTGTTTCTTTAGTAGGGTATAAGACAGATGGAGTAATCCCGTTTAATGAATTAACGTATGCTGAAGATTTAGAAGAAACTTTAAGAAATTTAAAACAAGGCGATAGCATAAAAGCTAAAGTAATTAAGTTAAGAAATGAAGATAATTACGTTGTTTTATCTAGATTAGAGTATAAAAAAGAAGAAACTTTAGAATTATTAGAAGGATTATTTGATAGAAAAGAAACATTTAAAGTACTTATAAAAGAGGCAAGAGAAAAAGGGTTAGTTGCAAACTTTAACGGAGTAAGAATATTTATTCCTGCTTCTCATATTGATGTAAGATTTATAAAAGATACAAGTGAATTTGTAAACACTGAAATGGAAGTTAGATTAATTGATTTCTCTAGAAAAAATCCTTCTAAAATTGTTGCATCTAGAAGAGTAATTCTAGAAGAACAAATAGAAGAAAAAGAATCAAAAGCTTGGGAGAAATTTAATTTAGGTGATGTAGTATCTGCTGAAATTAAAAGATTTACAAACTTTGGAGCTTTTGCTGAAGTTGATGGAGTTGATGGATTAATTCATATTTCTCAAATTTCATGGAAATTAGTAAGATCTTGTGATGAAGTTTTAAAAATAGGTCAAGTAGTTAATGCTAAAATCATTGGTTTAGATAAAGAAAATAAAAAATTATCACTTAGCATTAAGGAATTAACACCAGAACCATGGACAAATGTGGAAGAAAAATATCCTGTTGGATCAGCAGTTCTTGGTAAAGTTGTAAGAATAAATGATTTTGGGGCATTTGTAGAATTAGAACCTGGATTAGATGGGTTAGTGCATATATCTAAAATAAGCCATAACCACATTAATCATCCTTCTGAAGTATTAACTGTAGGTCAAGATGTTAAATGTATAATCTTAGAAGTTAATAAAGATGCTAAAAAAATAGCACTTAGCATAAGAGATACAGAATAATTAATAAAACGTAGGTTAAAGTTACTAAGGAGATTACATCGTATAGATGTAATCTCTTCTAATATATATTAAAATTATATAATAATTTATTTTATGAGGTTTTATATGGTTTCGTTGGTTAGATTATCGTCTAGTAATTTAGATGAATTTAAGAAACTATACGAAGAAAATTTTCAAAGAGAGACCTATGATAAAGACTTTTTTGAGTATTATTATAATCAATCCTTTATTCCAAAGATATTTTTAAAGAAATTTGTTAAGCTTTTTATGTATAATGGAGAATTTATAGGATATATATGGTATGAAATACCTATTGATTCACAAATTAAGGTTTTTTCTTTGTATGTAGAAGACAACTATATTGATATTATTACTAATGATATTTTAAAAAGATTTAACGAGAAATATTTGGTTTATGAATCTATTGAAAATAGAAATAGCAACAAATTGTTAAGTAATTTAGGTTTTAGGAAAGCAAGACCATCTATTATTATGAATTTAAAATTAAATGAATATAATAAAACAAATGAAATAACGAATTTGAAATCTACTTTAAAGTACGATATGAAATTATTAAATTTACTTAATATTTATAGCAATGAAAAATATGATGATATTCTCATTTCATTTCAAAAAGTAGATATAAAAAACGATGCTTTATTAAGATGTGAAATACAAAATAATGTTTTTAAAAATATTGATCGTGTACCTATTGAAGTAGAAGATATTGAAAATGATTTTAAGCAAGATTATTACATTGAAGATTTAGCAATTTTTATGAAAATAAATAATGTTGTAGTTGCGTATGGTCAAATAATCTATATTAGAAAAATGTATACTGTTGTTAATTTCGGGGTAGTCGATATTTTTAGGGGGAAGGGACTAGGTAAATTACTTTTAGATAACCTAATTAGTAAGGCTAGAGAAAAGAATATATCAGAACTTGCTTTAGGCGTTGATAAAGATAATGTTAATGCAATTTCTCTATATAAATGGATTGGGTTTAATAATAGATATGATATAGCAAGATGGGAAAGATAATAGAATACTATAATTTACTTATAATAAATTATAATATTCTATTTAAAATGAATAAAAAATTTATTATAATATACAAAGGTTAAAAAATTTGTACAAAGGAGATTTAAAGATGCAAGAGACGAATTTGAAATATTATATAGAAACTTGGGGCTGTCAAATGAATGAAGAAGATTCAGAAAAGCTTTCAGGAATGTTAAAAAATATTGGGTATTCAAGAACAGAAAATAAAGAAGAAGCTGGAATAATTTTATTTAATACTTGTTGTGTTAGAGAAAATGCTGAAAATAAAGTATTTGGTAACCTTGGACAACTTAAGGCTTTAAAGAAAAAAAATCCAGATTTAATTATAGGAATATGTGGTTGTATGATGCAACAAGAGGGTATGGCAGATAAAATACTTAGCACATTCCCTTATGTAAATATTGTTTTTGGAACTCATAATGCTTATAAATTCCCAGAATACTTAAATAGAGTTAAAACTGAAGGCGTGCAAATAAAAGAGATATTTAATAAGGAAGAAGAAATAGTTGAAGGACTACCTATAGATAGAAAAAGTGATGTAAAAGCTTTTGTAACTATAATGTATGGATGTAATAACTTCTGTACTTATTGCATTGTTCCTTATGTTAGAGGAAGAGAGAGATCAAGAAAGTCTGAAGATATACTAAATGAAGTAAAAGAATTAGTTAAAGCTGGATATAAAGAAATAACACTTTTAGGTCAAAATGTTAACTCATATGGTAAAGGCTTAGATGAGGATATTAACTTTGCTAAACTTCTAAGAATGATAAACGAAGTTGAAGGACTAGAAAGAGTTAGATTTATGACATCACATCCAAAAGATTTAACTGATGATGTTATTTTAGCTATTAAGGAATGTGATAAATTATGTGAGCAAATACATTTACCAGTACAAAGTGGTTCAAATAATATTTTAAAGAAGATGAATCGTCACTATACTAGAGAGTATTATATGGAACTAGTAAATAAGATAAAGAAAGAAATACCAGGTGTATCTTTAACTACTGATATAATTGTTGGTTTCCCAGGTGAAACAGAAGAAGATTTCCTTGAAACATTAGAATTAGTTAAAGAGGTTGGATATTCTGCAGCATTTACATTTATTTATTCAAGAAGAAATAATACTCCAGCTGATATGATGTTAAATCAAGTAGATGATGCAGATAAACATCATAGATTTGATAGATTAGTTAAAGCTGTAAATGATAATGTTATAAAGCTAAACAAAGAATTTGAAAATCAAGTTGTTGAAGTTTTAGTTGAAGGTATGAGCAAAAACGATGAAACAAAGTTCTCAGGTAGAACAAGAAATGGTAGATTAGTTAACTTTGAAGGAGAAAATGTAAAGATAGGTGATTTAGTTAATGTTGAAATTACTAGAGCCCAACCATTCTCATTACTAGGTAAAATGAAATAAACTATTAAAAGAGGGCAGCTCAATAGACTGTCCTTTTTTATTATGTTATATACTCTAGCAATAAAAATATGATAATATATTACTATAAAATTTAAAATAACGGAGGATAAGAAAATGGCGTTAACTCCTATGATGAGACAATATATGGAAGTTAAAGAGAGATATACTGATTGTATATTATTTTTTAGATTAGGAGACTTCTATGAAATGTTTTTTGAAGATGCTAAAACAGCATCAAGAGAACTCGAACTAGTACTTACAGGAAGAGACTGTGGGTTAGAAGAGAGAGCACCTATGTGTGGAATTCCATTTCATGCATCAGCCGCATATATATCAAGATTAGTATCGAAAGGATATAAAGTAGCTATATGTGAACAGGTAGAAGATCCATCAGTAGCAAAAGGTATTGTTAAAAGAGATGTAGTTAAGGTAGTTACCCCTGGGACTTTTATAGATGGAAATGGTGATAATGATTATAAAAATCTTTATATGATGTCTATATATGAAAGTAATGGTTTGTATGGAATAGCAATATCAGATATTTCTACAGGTGAATTCAAAACAACGTATTTTTCAGATACAATAGATAATCTATTAGGAGAAATTTCTAGATTCTCACCTAAAGAAATAATTGTAGATAACACTTTAAATGAAAATATTATAATTAGAATTCATGAGACTTTACCAGTGTTAATAACTAAAAAAGATTACTCTAAATTTTATTGTACCGATGAAGAATTAAAGAAACAATTTATAAATATAGATGTAGACTCAATTAATATTAACAGTAAAATAGCAGTATCTGTATTACTTAAATATATATTTGATACTCAAAAGATAAGCTTATCTAATATAGATATACTAGAACAGTATAATATAATTGACTTTATGACTATTGATAGTAATTCTAGACGTAATTTAGAATTAACAGAAAGTCTTAAAGAAAAATCTAAAAAAGGAAGTCTTATCTGGGTATTAGATAAAACTTCTACTTCAATGGGTGGAAGAACATTAAGAAGCTTTATAGAACAGCCTTTAATAAATAAATCTCAGATTGAAAATAGAAGTGCTGCTGTAGAAGAATTATATAATAATATGTTCTTTAATGAAGAATTAAGAGATAGTCTAAAAGAAATATATGATATAGAAAGAATAACAGGTAAAATTTCTAATAAAAATGTAAATGCAAAAGATTTAGTTTCTCTAAAAAGATCTTTAGATAAATTACCAGGAATCAAAGAAAAGCTTAATAGTTGCAAATCAGACTTATTAGTAAAATGGAATGATAACTTAGATACTTTAGATGATATAAGAGAGTTACTTGCTGAATCATTGTTAGAAGATCCTTCTATTGGATTAAAAGAAGGAAATATAATTAAAAGTGGATATTCAGTAGAAGTTGATGAATTAAGAGATATTAAGTTAAATGGTAAGCAATGGATAGCATCTTTAGAGCAATCAGAAAGAGAACATACAGGAATTAAATCATTAAAAGTAGGATATAATAAAGTTTTTGGATATTATATAGAAATATCAAAGGCAAATTATGCATCTATCCCAGAAGGTAGATATATAAGAAAGCAAACTCTTTCTAACGCTGAAAGATACATAACAGAAGAGTTAAAAGTTATGGAAGAAAAAATATTAGGTGCAGAAGATAAATTAATAGCCCTTGAATATGAGTTATTTGTAAATATAAGAGACAGAGTTGAAAAAGAAATTCAAAGATTAAAAGATACAGCAAAAATAATAGGATCACTTGATGTTATTTCAACTTTAGCCTTAGTAGCTTATGAAAATAATTATGTTAGGCCAAATATAAATGAAAATGGTATTATCGATATTAAAGATGGTAGACATCCTGTAGTAGAGAAGGTAATTGGTAAAGGTGAATTTGTTTCTAATGATACTTTGCTTAATAAGAAAGACAATATGTTATTGCTTATAACTGGTCCAAATATGGCCGGTAAATCTACATATATGAGACAGGTAGCATTAATAACTTTAATGGCTCAGATTGGATCTTTTGTGCCTGCTTCAAGTGCTAATATATCAGTGTGCGATAAGATCTTTACAAGAATAGGTGCTTCAGACGATTTAGCTGGAGGTAAATCTACATTTATGGTTGAAATGTGGGAAGTTTCCAATATATTAAAGAATGCTACAAATAATAGCCTTGTTCTTCTTGATGAAGTAGGAAGAGGAACTTCTACATATGATGGACTAAGTATAGCTTGGTCTGTAATAGAATATATATCAAATCAAGTTAAATTAAAATGTAACACTTTATTTGCTACTCACTATCATGAATTAACAAATTTAGAAGGGGAAATACCTGGTGTAAGAAATTATTCTGTTGCAGTTAAAGAAATTAATGATGAAGTTATATTTTTAAGGAAAATTGTTGAAGGTGGAGCAGATCAGTCTTATGGTATAGAGGTTGCAAAAATAGCTGGATTACCTGAAGAGGTAATTAATAGAGCAAAAGATATTTTAAATACTTTAGAAGGTAAAGAAAAATTTGAAATTAACAATACCTCTTCTAAAAATGCTGAAGTTGCCCTAGACTCTGTAGTAGACGATAGTACTATAAAAGAAAACTCTAAAAATTTAGAAGAATATAAAATAGAAGAAGAAAAAAATAAAATAGAAAATGTTCAAATAGATTTCACGATGTTGGAAAAAGAAGCTTTATTAAATAGCATAAAGGATTTAGATGTTATGGTAATGACTCCACTTGATGCAATGAATACTCTATTTAAAATTGTTCAGGATGCTAAAAAAATAATGTAAGGTGAGAGTATATGAAAAGAATAAATATATTAGACCAACATACTGCTAATAAAATTGCTGCTGGTGAAGTTGTTGAGAGGCCATCATCAGTAGTAAAAGAGTTAGTTGAAAACTCAATAGATGCGAATTCTAAAAATATCACTATAGAAATAAATGAAGGCGGATTATCATTAATTAAAATAATAGATGATGGATCTGGAATAAATAGAGATGATATTGAAATAGCTTTTTTACCTCATGCTACTTCTAAAATCTCTAAGGTAGAAGATATCTACAATATAAGCACTTTAGGGTTTAGAGGTGAAGCATTAGCTTCAATAGCATCAATTTCTAAGATATCTTTAAAAAGCAAAACAAACGATGCTGATAATGGTAGTGAAATTATATTAGAAGCTGGGAAAAAGGTATCTTTACAAGAAGTAGGAATGAATAATGGTACAATAATGGAAGTAAAAGACTTATTTTTTAATGTTCCTGCAAGAAAAAAGTTCTTAAAATCTATTTCACGGGAGAGTAGCTTAATAAATGATATAGTAACAAGAATAGCACTTTCTAATCCAGAGATATCTATAAAGTTATTTAATAATGATAAGAAAGTAATTAATACTTACGGTACAGGTAATTTAAAAGATGTAATAAGAACTATATATGGAAAAAATGTATATGACAATATATTGTATTTTGAAGGCTCTAGGGGAGATATTTCAGTACATGGTTATATAGGAAAAGAAGAAATTGCAAAAGGTAGCAGAAATCATCAAAGTATATTTGTTAATAATAGATATATAAAAAATAAAACAATTATTGCAGCGGTGGAAAATGCATTTAAATCTTTCTCAGTAATAAATAAGTTTCCGTTTGTAGTTATATTTATTGATCTACCTCCTGAACTAGTAGATGTTAATATTCATCCAACCAAAGCAGAGATCAAATTTAATGATGAAAGAGCTGTATTTAAAGTTATTTTTGATACAATACATTCAGTACTAAGGGAAGATGCATTAAATAAATTCAATTCAGTTAAAAATGAAAATAATAAATTTGTTGTAGAAGAAAATGTAGAAAGAATAGAGTTTAATATTTCATCTGAAGACGAATATCCTACAAAAAAAATAGAACCAGAAATAACTAAAGATGAAGTAAAAAAAGAAATTGATATAAAACATATGTATAACTCAGTAGATATTTCAGATATAGAAAGAGAAGAGAAGTTATACAATAAATTAAAGAGTATAAATATAAACAATTTTAACAAATCAAATGAAGAGGATTCATATGAAATAAATAATGATAAGAATAGTACTGAAGTTGTTACTGTAAATGAAGATAATATTTGCCAATCTTATAATATAAAAGATGATGTAAATACTAAAGAAGCTAAATTTCCAAAACTAAGAGTTATAGGACAATTTAGTAAAATGTATATATTAGCAGAGTATGGAACAGATTTATATATAGTGGATCAACACGCTGCTCATGAAAAAATTCTATTTGAAAAATATTTTAAGGATATTGAAGAAGGTACTATTATAGTTCAACAGTTATTAGTTCCTATAATTTTAGATTTATCCTTAGAAGATTATGCTTATTTTGAAGAAAATAATAAAGTTTTTAGTGAAGCTGGATTCGTTATAGATCATTTTGGTGGTGAAACTATATCAATAAAAGAAGTACCTTATTTTCTAGGTAAGTTGGATGCTAAAAAGCTTTTTATGGAGATATTAGATAATCTAAAAGCATTAGGATCTGGAAAAACATCTGAAGTTAAGTTAAATAAGATAGCATCTATGGCATGTAGATCGGCTGTTAAAGCTAATGATTATTTGAACCATGAGGAAATGGATAAATTAATTGAAGATTTAAGATATATAAATGATCCATTTCACTGTCCTCATGGAAGACCTATTATAATAAAATTTACTGAATATGAATTAAATAAGAAGTTTAGAAGAATAATATAGAAGAGGAATAAAGTAGATGAAACAAAAATTACTTATAATCGCAGGGCCTACTGGTGTCGGTAAAACTGAATTATCTATTAAGTTAGCTAAGTTATTAGATGGAGAAGTTATATCAGCAGATTCTATGCAAATATATAAACATATGGATATAGGTTCTGCAAAAGTAACAAATGAAGAAATGAACGGCGTTAAACATCATATGATTGATGTTGTAATGCCTGATAAAAGCTTTACTGTAGTAGATTATAAAAACATGGCTGAAAAGGAAATTAATGATGTAATAAGAAGAAATAAACTTCCAATAATTGTTGGAGGAACTGGTCTTTACATAAATTCTTTGACATGTAATATGAATTTTACTGAAGCTGAAAGTGATATTGAATATAGAAAATACTTAGAAGATCTGGCTAAAGAAAAAGGAAATGAATATGTTCATAATCTTTTAAAAGAAATTGATCCTATAAGTTATGAAAAAATTCATGCAAATAATTTAAAAAGGGTTATAAGGGCATTAGAGGTATATAAAATTTCTGGGAAGCCATTTAGTTCATTTAATGATTTAGATACATTTTATAAATCAAAGTATGATATATATTACTATGTTCTTACTATGAATAGAGATAAACTTTATAATCGAATTAATCTAAGAGTAGATAAGATGATGGATGATGGATTACTTCAAGAGTGTATAAACCTTAAAGAGTTAGGATATAACACTTCTATGCAGTCTATGCAAGGTATAGGCTATAAAGAAGTATTTTATTACCTTGATAAAAAAATAAGCTTAGAAGAGGCTATAGACATGATTAAACAAGGATCTAGAAATTATGCTAAAAGACAATTAACATGGTTTAAGAAAGATCCAAGAGTAAAGTTTATCGATAAAGATATATATTCTGAAGATGATATAATTAACTTAATAGTTAAAGACCTTAAAAATAATTAGTATTATTAAAGGAGATGTTTTTTTGAATAAACAAACAAATAACTTACAAGACATATTTTTAAATAATGCCAGAAAGAATAGAATTCCAGTTTCTATATATTTAACAAATGGATTTTTAATTAAAGGTTATGTAAAAGGATTTGATAATTTCACAGTGATTTTAGATTCAGATGGTAAACAAATGTTAGTTTATAAACATGCTGTAACAACTATTACTCCTGCAACTCCAATTTTATTTAATAATATTGATAATAATTAAGATGAAGGTTTATCCTTCATCTTAATTATTTATAAAATACTTTCTATTTCTAAAAAAATTATATATAATAACTTTAGTAATTATATGTTAACTATAAAGGAGTAAAGCTATGTTAAATTTAACAGAAGAATTTTTAAAAAAGCAATATAAAATAAATGATGAAACATTTACTTTATATAATAAGGCTTTAAAAGATGTTGAAGAAGAGTTTAAAATATATGATGAAATTAGAGAGTTTAATCAATTAAAAGTTTTAAATGCTCTTCAGGAGGAAAGAATAAGTGAATCACACTTTACAAACTCTTCTGGATATGGATACGGGGATATTGGAAGAGATTCATTAGATAAAGTATATGCTAAGGTATTTAATACAGAGAGTGCTTTAGTAAGACCTCATTTCGTTAATGGTACTCATGCAATAGCCTGTGCCATAATAGGTAATTTAAGACCTAATGATACAATGGTTTGTATAAGCGGTAAACCTTATGATACATTACATAATATAATAGGAATTGGTGAAGAGAAAAATATAGGTTCATTAAAAGAGTATGGCGTAAATTATAAACAAGTAGACTTAATAGATGGTAAATTTGATGAAGATAAGATAATTACTCTTTTAAAAGAAGATAAAAGCATAAGATTAGTACATATACAAAGAAGTACTGGATATGGTTGGAGAAATTCATTCTTAGTATCAGAATTAGGGGATATAATATCAAAGGTTAAATCAATTAGAAATGATGTAATAGTATTTGTTGATAACTGCTATGGAGAATTTATAGATACTATAGAACCTACTGATGTTGGTGCAGATTTAATTGCTGGATCATTAATAAAAAATATAGGGGGAGGAATAGCTCCTACTGGAGGATATATAGCAGGGAAAGAAGAGTATGTACTTCAGGCAAGCTACAGATTAACAACTCCTGGAATAGGAGGAGAGTGCGGATCTACATTTGGAGTTATGAGACAGTTCTATCAAGGTTTATTTTTAGCCCCACATATAGCTATGGAGGCAGTTAAAGGTGCTGTTTTCTGTGCTAGAATTATGGAATTAGCAGGCTTTGAAGTATTACCGAAATATAATGAAAAGAGAAGTGATATTATTCAAGCTATTAAATTTAACGATAAAGATAAGCTAATAAAGTTCTGTAAGGGAATTCAAAAAGCATCTCCAATAGATTCTTTTGTAGAGTGTGAACCATGGGATATGCCTGGATATAGCGATCAAGTTATAATGGCAGCAGGAGCATTTATACAAGGTTCATCTATTGAATTATCTGCTGATGCTCCAATAAGAGAACCATATATTGCTTATCTTCAAGGTGGATTAACATTTGATCATGCTAAAATTGGTGTGTTATTTGCATTAAGTAATATACTTTAAAATATTAAAACTTAAACAGGATGAATTACTCATCCTGTTTTTGCATTTCGTTAATTAAATAATTATAGTCATTTGGTAACTCATAGATACCTTTACTTACATCATTAGAGCTAATATAAATAAATATGTTTAAGATATCTTCAGCAGATATAATTAAATTAGCCCACATAACACCATAAATAACGATGTTAAATCCTTTTAAAATAAGTATTACACTTAGTATAGAAGATATTATTAATACAGGAGCAATTAAACTAAGAAGACTCCTTGTATAGTTTATTTCTCCATTATAAGTAGAAGTAATCAATCTTTTTCGATTAAATAGTTTAATTTTAGCCTTTTGATCTGATAAAAAGTTAGAATAAATTATATAATGTATTAATTCATGTGGAATTTGAATTAAGTAAAATGATAGGATATAAGTAATTATAAAACTTAATATAAATGATTTTATATCTACAATTGAATTACAAGTGTAATATAGTGAATAACCTAAATAAAAGGCAAGTGGAAGTGATAAAATAGTTCTAATAAGTAACCTTAAGTTTAAATAAGTAGTCCGATTAAAATTGGATATTGGTGATAATATAAATTCACAATCATATTCATCCTTTGCTCTAAGAAATATCCCCTTTTCTAATGTCATTTTTTTCACCTTTCCTAAATACTAAATACTAAATATAAATGAGCCATACTAAAATGTATGACTCATTTATATTTAATATGCTCTAAATAATCCTACTAATTTACCAAGAATACTGCAATCTTTAACAATTATAGGATCCATAGTATCATTTTCAGGTTGTAATCTTATATAATCATCCTCTTTATAAAATGTCTTAATAGTAGCTTCGTTTTCAATCAAAGCAACTACTATATCACCGTTACAAGCTGTAGGATTTCTTTCAATTATAGCTAAATCTCCATGATGTATACCAGCATTTATCATACTATCCCCTGAAACGTTAAGTATAAAAAGTTCTTTATCATGTTTAATATAACTTAGAGGAACAGGGAAAACACCTTCAACATTTTCATTAGCCAATATAGGAATACCTGCTGTAACTTTCCCTATTATTGGAATATTAACCATTTCAATTTTATTTAAAGAGTTTTCCATAATTTCTAATGCTCTAGGCTTAGTTGGATCACGTTTTATTAGGCCTTTAGTTTCTAATTTTTTTAAATGCCCATGAACAGATGAAGTAGATTTTAAATTAACTGCCTCGCATATTTCACGTACAGATGGTGGATATCCTTTTAATTCTGTAAAGTTTTTAAGAAATTCATATATTTCCATTTGTTTGTTGCTATTTTCGATCATTATAACACCTCACTTATTTATAGATATTATAACATAACATAATAATAATATCAAACTTATGTTCTTGTAATATAATAAAATTTGAATTTATTATATCTTTCTGATAAAATAAATAAGTTAACAGAAATGGAAGGTGATTTTATGAAATATACTAACGACGATTTATGTGATATTTTTGAAAATAAAATTTGTGATAATTGTGGTAAATGTTTAGAAATCGATGGTATTGATATAAGAGCAATAAATATAGAAGATATAGCAAAAGATGTAGAAGAAAATAAATATTTAGAAGAAGAATTAAAGCTAGCTTTAGAAGCTCTAAAAGAAGAAGAGACAATTGAGGTACAGGATACTTTAAACTATTTAGATGATGAAGAATATGTTGATGCTTTTGATAATATTACATACCTTGATGAAATTGGTCTTGATGATGATTTATCTTTAGATGATGTAACCGAGGAAGTATATCCAGGAGTTCTAAAGTTTAAAAGAAAATAATAATACATTTAATAAAAAATTAGCTACCTATTTTAAATAGATAGCTAATTTTTTATGCTATAACTTAGATAAAGGATTTGAACGTACAGCATCTCTAAGTTTATCATCATCTATATGCGTATATATTTGAGTTGTAGATATATTTTCATGACCTAATATATTTTGTAGACTACGTATATCAACATTTCCATGTTTATACATTAGAGTAGCTGCTGTATGTCGTAGCTTATGAGGTGTATAAGTATTATCCAATATTTCTGCATTAGTTATATGCTTTTTTACTAATAATTCAACAGTTCTTTTATTAATAGGTTTATTACGAATAGATAGAAATAAGTATTTCTTATTTTCTTCAGATATTTTTGAATTATCTCTTTTGCTTAAATAATCATTAATGGATTTTATACATGCATCATTTAAATAAATAGTACGTTCTTTATTACCTTTTCCCACAATAGTTAATGTATCATTTTTTATCTTATTAATTTCTATTGAACATAACTCAGATAATCTCAATCCACAATTTAAAAATAGTGTTAATATACAATAATCTCTGTAATAGTTTATATTACCTTTATCTAAAGAGGAGAGTAGATGTAAACTTTGTTCTAAAGTAAGATATACTGGATGACGTTTATTTATTTTCGGTGATTCTAGTTCTACTGTTGGGTTTTCTTTAATCACTTTAGCTTTTCCAAATAAAAATCTATAAAAAGATTTTAATGTTGCAACTTTTCTAGCTCTAGCGTATGTACTATTTTGTCTTTCTTTTTCAACAAAAGATAAAAATGCATAAATATCCGTTAATTTTATAGTATTAATAAAGTTCTCATCAATATCGCTTATAGAAATTTCTTCAAATTCTAGTGAATCATCTATTTTATTATCTTTATAAACCTTCATAAATCTAAAAAATAACTGCAAATCTATTTTATACCCATTTATAGTATTTTTTGATTTACCTTTAATAGTTTCAAGATAATTTAAAAAATCTAATACTAACTGTGGCAAATCAGAAGTATTCTTAGCAGATTTATTTTTAAATTTAGTTATTTGGGTAATCTGATCATTATGAATTAAATCAGAATCACTAAAAATATTACTTTCAAGTGATGCTTTTTTAGCATCTTTTAAAGTTCTATTTAATCCTAGTTCTTTAAGCCAAATTTGAATAGAACGTACATTAAGAGAATATATTTTTGCTAATTGAGATGATGTAAAATTATGTTTAATAACTAATATATATAAATCTTCAATAATATACTCATAGCCACGTTTCATATTAGAAAGTTTTAAATTATTTCTAATTTCATTTATATTTCTTTTATCATAATCAGAAAGAGAAATTGCAAGTAGTTTTTTTACTTCATCTGAGTATTGATAATTTTTATACTTAAATGTTTTAGTGCGACCTCTCAAAATATTACCCCCAAGCTCGATAAAATATTAAATTTTGTTATAATTTCTTTTCGTTTTAATACGAAATTTTATAAATTGATATTTAGCGAAATTAATTTTTGGGTGTTTTTTTGTATTTATTTTCTAATTTCTTTTATATTTAATATTAATTCATTTAATACTAATTCAGATTTAGAAAAACCTTTTTTAAAACATCTTATTTGTTTATATTTTACTCCATTCATTTCAAAATCTAATATATCAATTCTATCACCTTTATATATTAAAGGTGTTTTAGAATTTTTTAGTTTAATTTCTATTTCCATATTTACCTCCAAGTTTAAGATATCGATCTGTTAAGTTATATGAACATTGCTCTTCTCAGCCCAAGGAAATACAATAGGTTTGCGATACTAAATAATACCCCCTTCGAAAAGGAGAGAAGAACAATGAGCAAAACTAATATAAAATGCCCACGCTGTAATTCTGATAAACTATACAAATTTGGTATGAATAAGCAGGCTAAACAAAAGTATCAATGTAAGCAGTGT
>NZ_JACOOP010000053.1:0-22662 GCF_014287725.1 Clostridium sp. NSJ-49
TTGCTGAATAACATTATTAACTCTTGGCATAAAAAACCTCCTAAATAGTAGTTATATTATATATTATAACCATATTTATAGAGGTTAATCAAATTTCAACAGTTTATTAAAACAAAGCCAAAAAAATATTTAAAAGAGAGATATTTTCAAGTAATTTAAAAAATATTTGAAAATATCTCTCTTTTTTTAACATAAAATATTAACTCAAATTTAAATTGAATTTTGACAGAAGGGAATAGGTTTAATAAAGATGTGTAATTTTAAATTACTTATTTTTTTAATAAATTGTTTGTTATTAAGGTTTTTTGTAGAAAGGGAACATTTTGGAGGTGTAATTAATATATTATTATATATCGAATAGTATAAAAACTTAATAAATGGACAATAATTTTAGAGGAAAGGCGGGATAATAATATGAAGAAGATAGGACTAATATTTATTATACTCTTTTCTCTATTAATTATTAATGGAGTAGAATATGAATGTTATGAAAGTGAAAAATACTATAGAGATATGGAAAAATTTTTAATAGAAAACTATGATTTTGTTCAGAATGGAGTTAAGTTAGAATACATTACTAATACAAGCATTATTGAAGAGAAGAATAGAATTATAGAAATTTTAACAAATGAATTAATAAGTGATATAGATATATTTAACAATAGAATAGTTTGTATAGATGAAATGCTAACTTACAATATTAATTTAATCGATGGAGAGAAAACAAAGATCGAAATAGTAATAATGAATACTTCGAGTAATTTTAATAGCTCTGATTTAAGACAAGCTGTAGAAAATTTAAAAAATAGTAAGTGTATAGATGAGAGAATTTATTACTTTTCAAAGGTTAGAATAGATGAAGAAAAAAATATATTACCATTTATATTAGATGGAATAAATGAAGATACTATAGAGGAAGCGGAAATAAGTAACGGAAAAGTATTAAAGGCAGAATTTATTGATGGAAGTAAGATTAACATGGGACAAATTAATTATGATACTGGAAAGTATATAATTATAGGAACACCAATAATTTTTGTAACATACTAACAATTAATATGGAGGGTAATATGGAAAAAATTATAGTTAAAGGCGGGAATAAACTTCAAGGAGAAGTTGATATAAGTATAGCTAAAAATTCAGTTTTGCCTATAATTGTAGCAACTATCTTAAATCCTAGAAAAATAACAATAAAAAAAGTGCCTTTACTTGAAGATGTTCTAGTGTTAGTAAATGTGTTAAGAGAGTTAGAATGTTCTGTTGAGTTTTCTGATATAACAGGAGATTTAATAATAGATACTTCAAATTTAAAGGAGATTGAGCCAAGTAATGATTTGATAAAGCGTATGAGAGCATCGTTTTTGATTGTTGGACCTATGCTTGCTAGGTTTGGCAGATGCAAAATATCATTGCCAGGAGGATGTAATATAGGAAGTAGACCAGTTGATCTTCACCTAAAGGGATTAAAAAAACTAGGTGTAGATATTGAAAATGGTCATGGTTATATTAATACAAAAACTGAAGGATTAAAAGGAAATAGAATATACTTAGACTTTCCTTCTGTTGGAGCAACAGAAAATTTAATGATGGCTGCTGTTTTGGCTGAAGGTGTTACTATAATAGAAAATGCAGCTGAAGAACCAGAAATATGGGATTTAGCGAGATTTCTTAATAGTATGGGAGCTAATGTAGAAGGGGCAGGTTATGGAAGAATAACTATAACTGGAGTTAAGGAATTAAAAGAAACAAAACCATTTACACCTATATATGATAGAATTGAAGCTGGAACATTTATTGTGGCAGCTGCAATAACTAAGAGTAAAATAACTATAAATGGAGTGAATGAAGAACATCTAATGCCTACTATAGAAAAATTAACAGAGGTAGGAATAAAATTCGAAATCAACGGAGAAAAAATGTTAGTTGATGGAACTAAAGAGAGAGTACCGGTAGATATTAAGACATTACCATATCCAGGTTTTCCAACTGACATGCAACCACAAATGATGGCATTATTATCAGTTACTAAAGGGGTAAGTATTATAACAGAAACTGTATTTGAAAATAGATTTATGCATGTTGGTGAATTAGTTAGAATGGGAGCAAATATAAAGATTGATGGTAGAATTGCCATAGTTGAAGGCGTTAAACAATTGACTGGATGTGAAGTTAAAGCTACAGATTTAAGAGCAGGAGCTGCTATGATTTTATCAGGTTTAGTTGCTAATGGAGAAACTATAATAAGTGAAATTCACCATATAGATAGAGGTTATACAAGAATTGAAGAGAAATTTAATAATCTAGGAGCTAATGTTCAGAGAATTAAAATATAAATATTAGATATTTAAAATAAAGACATGCTAATTTTGAGCATGTCTTATTTTTATTTATTTTTAATAAATAAATAGAATTATTTTACAGATTAAAACATATATATAGCTTGTGGATAAATATAGTGGGAGGTTAGTTATGAATAGGAGATATAAATTAAACTTAAATGAAGGTATTAAATTTTTATTATTTACGACTATATGTATAGTAGTATTTATGATAATTATGCCTAGTATATTAATAAAATCAGAAGGCATTAATTTAGATGAATTGTCAGAAGTGACTAAAGAAATAGAGGCAGAGATAGCTCAACCTACAACTATAGAAGTTAAAGATATAATTTTAAATGATAGTGAAATGGTAAGTGTATATATAACTTCTCAAAATAAAATTGTAGATGTTCCGTTAGAAGAGTATATATGTGGGGTAATATCAAATGAAATGCCTGCTACATTCGAATTGGAAGCATTAAAGGCACAAGCTGTAGCAGCTAGAACATATTTAGCTAGTAAAAAAATTAAAAATTGTGTGAAAGCAAATGGAGCAGATATATGTGATTCAGTACATTGTCAAGTTTATACATCCAAAGAAGTTAGACTAGAGCTTTGGCAAGAGAGTGATAGAGAAAAAAATTGGAATAAAATAGTTGAGGCAGTAGAATCGACTAAAGGACAAGTTATGAGCTATCAAAATGAGCTAGTGCTTTATCCACAGTTTTTTTCTACTAGTTCAGGAATGACAGAAAACTCTGTTGATTTATATTGGGCAGATATACCATATTTAAAATCAGTAGAGAGTACTGGAGAGGAAATAGCGCCGAAGTTTGAGAGCGAAGTATCTATGACTATTAATGAGTTTATTAATAAGTTCGAAGAGTCATATCCACAATCTTCTTTAAATGCGAGTAATATTGAAAGTAGTATAAATGTTATATCTAGAAGTGAGGCCGGTGGAGTAAAAGAGATTCAAGTAGCTGGAGAAACAATTAGAGGTCAAGATTTTAGGTTTTTATATGGTTTGAATTCTAGTAATTTTACTTATGAAATAAATGATGGCAATATAATATTTAAATGTAAAGGATATGGGCATGGAGTTGGAATGAGTCAATGGGGAGCTAATGTCATGGCTAAAGAAGGAAAGACTTATAATGAAATTATTAAACATTATTATACTGGAGTAGAAATTACAAATTTGAGATTTTCTGAATAAAATTATAATTTATTGAGACTTTTGTTGAAAAACAAAGGTCTTTTTGTTTTTTATTGAGGAAATTTGTAGTACGGAAATTGGTTATTAATTGAATTAAATTTGTATATAGGGCAAGACTACAGAAAGGAGGTGTTGATATGAATTCAAACAACAAAGATAAGGTAAAAGACTTTTTTAGAAAGGAGGGCTTTTACTTTGTTCTATTCATTTGCTTATGTATAGTCGCTGTTGTTGCAGCTTTTACAATTAAGAAAAATAACGAGTTAAAGCAAAGCAATAATCAGAATAATGAATTTACTTTAAATGTTGAGGAGTCAGTAAATGATTCTACAGAAGCCTCAAGAAACGAAATGCCAAATGCAGATAGAGTTGAAATTGGTGATAATGTGGCAGAGGAATCAGAGGAATTAGATGAAGTTGCTGATAACGAAGAAGTAGACAATTATACAGAGGTAGCAGATAACACAGAAGATGTTCCAGTTTCTACTACAGTAACAGAGGTAGTTTTCCAATTACCTTTAGAAGGTACTGTATCTAGAGAATATAAAGAGATGATTAGATTACAAGATAATGAAAATGGAACAGTAGATAGAACTAGAAGAGGTATTGATTTAAATGCTTCTGTAGGAACAGCTGTTACGGCTGCAGCAGAAGGTAAGGTTATTGAAGTATCTAAGAGCACAGAAGATGGAAACTTTATAGTTATAGAACATACAAACGGATTAAAAACTAAGTATGCAAATTTAGATGCAGAAGTTTCAGTTGCTGTTGGAGATATAGTTTCAGCAGGAGATGAAATTGGAACAGTTGGAAATAGTTCAATGATTTTTACTTCAGAAGTTTGTGGAGATGTATTAAATCTACAAGTTGAAGACTCTGAAGGTAATCAATTAAATCCATCTGATTACTTTAGTTTCTAAGAAATATTAATCAGCCATTTGGATTTCAAATGGCTGATTAACTAAAAAGAATTATATTTTAATTAAATCTATTTATAAGGAGGTTACATTTTTGAAAGACTACATTGAAGAGAGAGTACTAGAAGTTGCAAAATATATTATTGATTCAAAGGCTACTATAAGAAAAACTGCTAAAGTATTTGGAGTAAGTAAAAGTACAATTCATAAAGATATGACAGAAAGGTTGCCTAAGATTAATCCAAGCATTGCAGAGCAGACTCAAAATATACTTGAGTTAAATAAGGCAGAAAGACATATTAGAGGTGGAAAAGCTACTAAATTAAAATACAAAGCTATTGAATGATAATACCTTTACATATATAATATTTTTAAAGAATAGTTTGTCTGAAAAAGAATTATTTTGAAATATTATATATCTGGTAGGAGTGAATAAGATGTGGTTTTGGAGAAGTGGGAACGACCTTGGAATAGATTTAGGGACTGCTACAGTACTTGTTTATGTAAAAGGTAAAGGGATATTATTAAAAGAACCTTCAGTAGTAGCCATCAATAAAAATAATAATAAGGTACTAGCAGTAGGTGAAGAAGCAAGAAAAATGATCGGGAGAACTCCAGGAAATATAGTTGCAGTACGTCCGCTAAGAGATGGAGTTATTTCTGATTATGATATTACTGAAAGAATGCTAAAAGAATTTATTAAAAAGGCTTGCGGAAAAGGAAGAATAGTAGCTCCAAGAGTAATGGTTTGTGTTCCATCTCAAGCTACTGAAGTAGAAAAAAGAGCCGTAATGGATGCTACTAAAAATTCAGGGGCTAAAAAAGTTCATATAATCGAAGAACCACTAGCAGCTGCAATAGGTGCTGGATTAGATATAACCAAGCCTAATGGAGCAATGATAGTAGATATTGGTGGTGGAACTACCGATATAGCTGTAATATCATTAGGTGGAGTAGTTGTTAGAAAATCAATCAAAATTGCTGGAGACAAATTTGATGAATCAATAATAAAATATGTTAGAAATAAATATAAAATAATGATTGGTGAAAAAACTGCAGAAGATGTTAAGATAAAAATAGGATCTGCATTTAAGGATTCAAGAAAGTTAACTACTACTATGAAAGGTAGAAATTTAATAACAGGTTTACCAGATGAAGTTGAAATAAGTACTGAAGAGGTAAGAGAAGCTTTAGCAGAACCTGTATCAGTAATAGTTGAAGGAGTTAAGAGTATACTAGAAAAGACACCACCTGAATTAGCTGCCGATATAATAGAAAAAGGGATATTAATGACTGGTGGAGGATCTTTATTATATGGGCTTAATAAGCTTATAGAAGAAAATACTGGTGTTACAGTAGAAATAGCTCACAATTCTGTAGAAGCTGTTGCAGAAGGGACAGGTCAGGTTTTAAGCTACATAGATAAATTAGGTTCAGATATTTTTGGAAGTGAAATAAATTTAATAGATTAATTATATATAAATAGGTAAATAGCACTATAAGGTAATTCTTATAGTGCTATTTATTATATGAAGAATTAAGATAATATGCATGATTTAGGCCATGACAAATAACTCGTGCCATTTCAAAAACTAGGCTAAGCCTAATACCTCTAGATGTAAAAAATTCAGCGTTATCACTAGAATCTACTATTCCTATTATTGAAGCAACACCAACTTCAGGTAATGATTTACCAACACCTTTACCAGGATGGATAGGGTAATCTCTTACGTGAATTTCACCTATAGAATTAGTATCACCTAAGCAAGCATCAATTCCTATAATTGTAGCCTGAGGATGAGTTTTTTTAATTTCATCAATTTTCTTGTCTATATTTAAAGCATGAATAGGAGATTGTAATGTTCCGTATACAGGAACAGGAAAAGAAGACTCTTCTAAAAAAGTACCTACTAAAGGACCTAAACAGTCACCTATACATTTATCTGTGCCAATGCAAACTATAACTGTTTCAGATGTTATATACTTTCTTATAAATTCTGCGATTTCATAATAAGATAAGTTGGATTTATAATTAACTTTCCTTTTCAATTTATACCCACCACCTCTCAACAATAATATATATGAAAAAAAAACTAATAATATAATAAGTATAAAAAAAGAAAAAATGGAAATTATTTTTAGATAAGGTGGTGATAATAAATGAAACTGAATATAATAATGAGAACTATGTCAATTTTAGTAGCTGTAAGTATTATATTTATAATAGTTTTGTATGAACCAAACGCTAAAAAGGAAAATGAATTTGATGAGATTAGTAGTAGCGTTATAGAGGAAACTATAGAGGAAAAATCCGTATCTAGTGATCAAGAGGTTATACAAGGATATACATCAGATATTTTAACTATAAGTTTAGATAATATAATTAATGAACTAACTTTAGATGAAAGAAGTGTTGTTAAAAGTATATTGGATAAACTTTCAGTAATTGATTGTGCAAAAGTTAATTCTATTTTAAATAGTGGTAGCATAGATTCAAAAGAAGAAGCTTTATCATATATAAAAAAACGATTGATAGAAGAAGACTATAATAGGCTTGAAGGAATCTTAAATCAGTATATAGAGTTAGTTTAATTAATAGACATATTAAATAATATATAAATAAGTAATATTAAGATAAATCAAGAAAAAGAGAGAAAAATAAAAATAAACTCTTAAAATAGCTAAATTTAAAGGTTGAAATATTATTGCTATGAATATATACTAGTCATTGTCAGTTCGGCAGTGATGCACGAAATGATGAAAGTTATTAATAAGACATGGGGGAGTTCCCGAGTGGCCAAAGGGGGCAGACTGTAAATCTGTTGCGATTCGCTTCGATGGTTCGAATCCGTCCTCCCCCACCATTAATAACTTAATTAAATATGCTGGTGTGGCTCAATGGCAGAGCAGCTGACTTGTAATCAGCAGGTTGTTGGTTCGACTCCGATCACCAGCTCCATTAAATGGGGGAGTTCCCGAGTGGCCAAAGGGGGCAGACTGTAAATCTGTTGCGATTCGCTTCGATGGTTCGAATCCGTCCTCCCCCACCATTTAAATTTTAAAAATATATAAAACGTGGAAGCATAGCTCAGCTGGGAGAGCATCTGCCTTACAAGCAGAGGGTCACAGGTTCGATCCCTGTTGTTTCCACCAAATACGCTGGTGTGGCTCAATGGCAGAGCAGCTGACTTGTAATCAGCAGGTTGTTGGTTCGACTCCGATCACCAGCTCCATTTATGGGGGAGTTCCCGAGTGGCCAAAGGGGGCAGACTGTAAATCTGTTGCGATTCGCTTCGATGGTTCGAATCCGTCCTCCCCCACCATTTAAAGTATAGATAACCTATGCTTTTTTTATTTTTTATATAAAAATATTACAATTTAAATTTATTGACATTAGTTATAATAGTTGTTAATATATATTACAGTAAATAAAATTTGATATTAGTTCTTATCAAGAGAGGTAGAGGGAGAGGGCCCTGTGAAACCCGGCAACCTGCTTCATTAATTAATAATTAAGAATTAAAAATGAATAAGTTATCATTTTTAATTATAATCTATTAATTGTATAAGCGTGGTGCCAATTCCTGCAATTAATTTTGCAAGATAAGAAAGACATGGTTGAATAGTAGGTCTCTTCTTTATCTTAAGAAGAGACTTTTTTTATCTTTAGAATTAATATCATCTTAATTAAGAGAGGAGATATATAATGAAAAGATTATTTACTTCAGAATCAGTAACAGAAGGACATCCAGATAAAATATGTGATCAAATATCAGATGGGATATTAGATAGTATACTAGCTAAAGATCCTATGGCAAGAGTAGCTTGTGAAACAGCTGTAACTACTGGAATAGTTATGGTAATGGGAGAAATATCAACATCATGTTATGTGGATATTCCAAAGGTAGTTAGAGAAACAATAAAAGAAATTGGTTATGATAGAGCTAAGTATGGATTCGACTGTGATACATGTGCAGTATTAACATCTATTGATGAACAATCATCAGATATAGCGATGGGTGTTGATGAAGCATTAGAATCAAAAACTGGTAATAAAGATGATGTTGAGGCTGTTGGTGCAGGAGACCAAGGAATGATGTTTGGTTTTGCAACAAATGAAACACCAGAATTTATGCCATTACCGATAGCTATGGCACATAGATTATCTAGAAGACTTAGTGAAGTTAGAAAAAATGGTACATTACCTTATTTAAGACCAGATGGAAAAACTCAAGTAACAGTGGAATATGATGATAATAAGGTTGTAAGAATAGATACAATAGTAATATCAACTCAACATGGACCAGAAGTTAGTCAAGAGCAAATAAGAGAAGATTTAATGGAACATGTAATTAAAGCGGTTGTTCCTGCAGAACTTTTAGATGATAATACTAAGTATTATATAAATCCAACTGGAAGATTTGTTGTTGGTGGACCACAAGGTGATAGTGGATTAACAGGAAGAAAGATAATAGTTGATACTTATGGTGGATATGGTAGACATGGAGGCGGAGCTTTCTCAGGAAAAGATCCAACAAAGGTTGATAGATCAGCAGCATATGCAGCAAGATGGGTAGCTAAAAACTTAGTAGCAGCAGGAATTGCAGATAAGTTAGAAATTCAATTAGCTTATGCTATTGGAGTTGCTAAACCTGTATCAATTGAAATTGAGACTTTTGGAACAGGAAAGATTTCAGAAGAAGAAATAGTAAAAGTTGTAGAAAATACTTTTGATTTAAGACCAGGAGCTATAATAAGAGATTTAGGATTAAGAAGCCCTATATACAAACAAACTGCAGCATATGGACACTTTGGTAGAAATGATTTAGATCTTCCATGGGAAAGATTAAATAAAGTTGAAGAAATAAAAAAATACTTATAATAAAAAAGGAACTCACAGAAATTGATGTGAGTTCCTTTTTAAATAAAGTGCGAAGCACTTTGGTGAAAAGTTCGACTTCGTCAAAAGGGAAAATGTCACTGACGTGACAGTGAAAATATTGCCTATGGCAATAATGAAAATTATCTATATTAATAAATTTCACTTTAACTTCAGTTAAATTTTCACTGCTACGATAGTAGCATTTTCACCTCGACGAAGTCGACTTTTCACCTGTGAGCTTTGCGAACAATACTATTTAAGTGTGCTATATACCACGTTCCCGTTAACAATAGTCATTTTTACATTTATATCTTCATCAAAAAGAACTAAGTCAGCATCATAGCCTTCTTTTATTAATCCTTTTCTGTCTTCTACTTTACAATGCTTAGCACCATTATATGAAGCCATTTTAACAACCTCATTAAGTGGGTAGCTAGAATTATTATAAACATTTTTAATTGCTTTATCTAAAGTAAGAACTGAACCAGCAAGTGAACCACTTAATAATCTAGCAGCTCCATCTTTAACTTCTACATCTTGACCACCTAAAGAATACATACCATCTTGCATTCCACATGCCATCATTGCATCAGTAACTAGAAGAACTTTGTCAGTTCCTTTTTGTTTATATGCAGTTCTTAATGATGGATAAGATATGTGAATACCATCAGATATAGTTTCAGTAGTTATTTCTGAATCAAATATTGCACCTACAACACCAGGTTCTCTATGTGTAAATGGAGTCATAGCGTTGAAAAGGTGTGTTGAGTGACAGAAGCCGCATTTTATACCATTCATAGCTTCATCATAAGTAGCCTTAGTATGTCCTATTGAACAAACTATACCTTTATCAGTTAAATAACTAGCTAATTCTTTAGCTCCATCTACTTCAGGAGCCATTGTTATTGAAACTACTGCATCTTCATCTTCGCCAACCATTTCATTAAAATTTTCTATAGTTGGTTCTATTAAAAAGTTTGGATTTTGAGCTCCAATTGCTTTAGGACTTATAAATGGACCTTCTAAGTGAGCTCCTAAAACATTAGCACCATCTGTTCCTTTGATTTTTGCTTCTTTAATTGCAGATATAGCTTTTCTTATGTCTTTCTTAGCGACAGTCATAGTAGTTGGAGTAAAAGAAGTAGTACCATGTTTAGCAATAGTTTTTGCTATTGTGTTTATAACATCGTACGTTCCATCCATAGTATCAACACCACCAGCACCATGTATATGAACATCTATAAAACCAGGACTTAAATATAATCCTTTACCATCTATAACGTTATCACAATTTTCAAAGCTAGGATTTATTTCTTTGATTTTACCATCTTCGATTAAAACAGAACCTTCTTCTATTTTGTCTAGGTAAATTAATTTACAATTTTTAATTAGCATAAAATATACCTCCTAGATAACCCAAATTTAAAGCGGTATGAGTTAAATTTATATAATATGATATAATTATATAATATAGAAGATAAGATTTAAAGGTGTGAAAATTAAAATGGAAGTACTAGAAGGATTAGTTGAAGGGATTATATTTAAAAGTGAAGATACGGGATATATAGTTAGTAAAGTTACAGCTAACAAGGAGTTAATTACAGTTGTTGGAATAATGCCATTGCTTAAAGAGGGACAGCAAATAAATTTTAAAGGGTCCTGGATTAATCATAAGCAATTTGGGCGACAATTTAATGTAGAGGAGTATCATGAATTATTACCTTCATCAGCGAAAGAGATTGAAAAATATTTATCTACTGGAATAATTCATGGTATAGGGCCGGTAACTGCAAAAAAAATAGTAAATAAATTTGGAGATAAGACTTTAGAAATTCTAGATAATAATATTGAAAGACTTAAAGAAGTTGATGGTATAGGTGAAAAAAAGTTTAACATAATATATGATTCTTATTTAGAGAGTAAAGATTTAAAAGATATAATAATGTTTTTTCAGAAACATGGAATGACTATAAATCAATGTTTGAAGATATATAAAAAGTTTGGTCCAGATTCAATAGATATAGTTTCTAAAAATCCATATGTACTAAATGATGAAATATCAGGAATAGGTTTCTTAACTGCAGATAGAATTGCTAGAAGTTTAGGAATTGAAATAGTATCGCCATTTAGAATACAGAGTGGGATTAGATATGTTCTTAATAATTTCTCTGGATTAGGAAATACATATATGCCACAGAATATGCTGATAGATGAATGTAAGAAGGTTCTTATGGTTGATGAAGAGCTTGTGGTAGAAAATATATATAATAGCGTCTTAGAAGGAAAATTAAAGGTAGAAAAAATTAATGGAATAGATGCAGTATATACTTTGCCATATTATTACTGTGAGCTAGGAGTAACTAATAAGATAATTACTTTAAGTATAGAAAACTTCCAAACAATTAATACTGATGTTTTATTTGAAATAGAATCTTTCGAAAAAAGATATAATATAAAATTTGCACCTGCTCAAAAAGAAGCTATTATTGGTGCATTTAACAATGGAATAGAGATAATAACAGGTGGTCCAGGTACAGGTAAAACGACAATTATAAAATGTATAATTGAGATATATGAAAATAGTGGTATGAAAGTGCTTTTAGCAGCACCAACAGGTAGAGCAGCTAAAAGAATGAGTGAGTCTACAGGGAGAGAGGCTAAAACTATACATAGACTTTTAGAGATGGGCGTAAGTGATGATGAAAACTCATTCTTTGGGAAAGGAGAAAGTGAGCCTTTAGAAGGTGATGTAATTATTATAGATGAGGCATCTATGATAGATATTATGCTTATGAATAGTCTTTTAAAGGCTATTAGATTAGGAACTAGGGTAATAATAGTTGGAGATGTTGATCAGTTACCTTCTGTAGGGCCTGGAAATGTTCTGAGAGATTTAATAAATAGTAACTTTATAAATGTTGTAAGATTAAATGAAATCTTTAGACAGGGTAAAGAAAGTATGATTATAGTTAATGCTCATAAAATTAATAATGGTGAGTTACCATATCTAAATAAAAAAGATGGTGATTTTTTCTTTGACTCAAGGGAAAATATAGATGATATTTTAAAGACTATAATTGATTTGATAAATAGAAGATTACCTAATTTTAATTCAAAATGGAATAAGGTAAAAGATATACAAATTTTATCACCAACGAGAAAAGGGGTATTAGGAGTAGAAAATTTAAATAATGAGCTTCAAAAAATACTTAACCCTCCATCAAATCACAAAAAAGAAAAGAATGTTAGGGAAATGGTTTTTAGAGAAGGAGATAAAGTTATGCAAATAAAAAATAACTACTCTCTTAAATGGACTAGGATTAATGGCATTGGTGATGAAGAAGGAGTTGGAGTATTTAATGGTGATATGGGCTTTATTGAGTCTATAAATGAGGATAAGAGTACTTTAACAGTAATATTTGATGATGAACGAAGAGTTGTATATGAATTTGCTTTTTTAGATGAATTGGAACTTGCATATGCAATAACTGTACATAAAAGCCAGGGAAGTGAATTTAAAGTTGTAATAACTCCAGTCTTTATGGGGTCGGCATTTTTAATGAATAGGAATATACTATATACTGGGATAACAAGAGCTAAAGAGTTAGTAGTTGTTGTCGGAAGTCAGAAAGCTCTTAAATATATGGTTACTAATACTAATAATGTAGAGAGATATTCTTCGTTAAAGGAAAGAATTATAGATATTACAGCAGATGAGAAGATAGTTAGGGATTAGAATTTAGAGAGGTTATGAAAGATGAATTATAAAGAGCTTAACAGTGCATTCAAAAAAATAAATAACTGGTATGAAAAGAAGAGTAAGGTACTTGCTGTTAAAACTAGACCTTTTAATACGTCTATTGTTTTTTCGAATTTAATAAATAAAGTTTTATATGACAATGGTAAGATACTGTATGTATGGTGTTGTAATGATAAAGAACAAGTGAAAAAGAGAAAAAGAGAATATTATAATATTTTAATAGGTGAACAAGAGAAGAACCACATAGGGGATAACATACAGTTTATAACTATTGATTCGTTATCTGAAGTATATGATGAATTTGATCTTGTTGTATTCGATGATATAACAGTTTTTTCAACAGTATCAAAGGATGAGCTTAGAGATGCTGTAGAAGAAATATATTGGAGATCTGGAAAGATAATTATTTATTCTTCTGAGTATGTTTTTCCTATAGGAAACAAAATGGAATTGGCTTATTTATTAGATAATGTTCCTATTGTAGAGCCAAGATTTATTCTAACTAGAATAAAGTTAGAAAATGATATACCATTAGCGCTATATGAATATTTTAAATGGTTCAAGAAAAATAAAAAGAGAGCTTTGATTATTGTTCCATCAGAATATATGTTAAATAAGATTTATAATAATTATTATAATACCTTAAAAAATGATGATATAAGAGTGGTTAAATACGTAAAAGAACAAAGTTTTGGATTTGTTGAAGATATATTGGATGGATATAATGATTCCGTTTTTATAGTTACTAACAGTATAGGGAATTATATAAATCATATAAATGACTTAAATATAGTAATGTTGTTTTCAGATGATGAATTATATACTTATAAGGATATAATTTATTTATGTGGATCTCTCAAGGTAAGTAATGAATTTTTGCCAGAAATACTGCTAGTGTCTAAAGAAATATCAGAAGATATGGATAAATCTAAAAATATAACAAGAGAATTTAATCAAAGGTTATGGGAAAGAAAAGTATTAAAGAAATAAGAGCAGTAATTTCAGCAATACTTGATTTGATTTATCCACCATTAAACAAATGTATAGTGTGTAGTAGTGAAGGTTTCATAGGGATATGTCCACTTTGTGAAAGTAAAATAAAGAGAGTAGAAAAACAAGACCATATATTATCTTATGGATATTATGGAGGAATTTTAAAAGAGTTAATACTAGCGTTTAAATATGAGAAAAATTTTACAGCAGCAAAGATTATTTCAGAATTATTGTTAGATTTAATATATGAAAGAAAAATAGAATGTGATGTGATTTGCTATGTGCCAATGAGTAAAAACTCTATTAAAAAGAGAGGTTTTAATCAATGTGAAGTAATCGCCAAACATTTAAGCGAAGAATTAAATATTCCAGTAAGTAAATCTCTTATTAAAATTAAAGATACTAAAGAACAAAAAAGTTTATCAAAAGAAGAAAGATATAAAAATATTAAAGATGCATTTGAAATAAGAGATAAAAAGATTTTAAATAAGAGAATTCTACTTATTGATGATGTAGTTACTACAGGGGCAACGTTGTTAGAATGTGAAAAAATATTTAAAAAATATAATGTAGAAGAAATTACTGTATTGACAATTGCAAAAAGCCATATATAATAGTAATGTAAAGTTAGGTCTGTGGATGAAAGTCGATGCCAGTCGCAGGCGAAACGATCCACGTAAGTTAAACAAAGTTTTAATGAGCATGGTGCGGTATAGAAGTAAGTCCTACCAGCAGCAATGCTGAGAGTGTTAGTAGTGAGAGGTTAATTCCGGGTAGCAAAAGCTCCAGTAGGCGAGTGTGGGGTCAAAATCCAGGTCAGCTAACTTTTACAAAAAAGCCACTAATTTTTTGGAAATTAGTGGCTTTTTTGCGTAAATCTATAATAATAAAAGAAAAGTTAAGTAAAGTTTAAAGAGAAAGAGAATATTCAGAAAATTCAAACTCAACGAATCTTGCTTCATAAAAATCTAAGGAGTAGAATATATATATATAAAAGAATTTGAAATCTTAAAAGACACACAACAACAACGAATAGAGAGGGGTTGACCTTATGAGAGTAACAGTAATAGGTAAAAATATTAACGTGACACCAGCACTAAAGGAAATGATTGAGAAAAAGATTTCAAAACTAGATAGGTATTTTACTCCTGGAGTAGAAGCTAGAGCTACATTAAGTGTACAAAAGAATAGACAAATATTTGAAGTGACAATACCATTTAATGGGGTTGTACTAAGATGTGAAGAAGCAACAGATGATATGTATAAATCAATAGATTTAGTTGAAAACAAATTAGAAAGACAAATAAGAAAACAAAGAACTAAGTTATCAAGAAGAAACAACAATTCTTTAAAATTTGTTAACATAGAAGAAGTGGCATTAGAAGATGAAGGAACAACTGGAGAAATAGTAAAGACTAAAAAATTTAATATAAAACCAATGTCTGCAGAAGAAGCTATTTTACAAATGGAATTAGTACAACATGATTTCTTTGTATTTAAAGATGCAGATACAAATAATATTAATGTAATATATAAGAGAAAAGATGGAAACTATGGTGTATTAGAACCTGATTATGCGTAAATTATAAAGGAGCTCCTGATTTATGGAGCTCCTTTTAGATTTTGTGTAAACTTTATTTTTGTTGAATTATTAACATAATAAATGGTATAATTTATAAAAGGTACTTTAAGATAGAATAATGGTTTAAATTGAAAGGAAATACTTATGGGATTTTTAGAAAAACTATTTGGAACATATAGTGAAAGAGAAGTAAAAAAACTTCAAAGTATAGCTGATAAAATAGAAGCTTTAGAGCCATCTATGCAAGCTTTAACTGATGAAGAATTACAAAATAAAACAGTTGAATTTAAAGAAAGAATAGCTAAAGGAGAGTCTTTAGATAGTATATTACCAGAAGCTTTTGCTGTTTGTAGAGAAGCTTCTTGGAGAGTATTAGGAATGAAGCATTTCAGAGTTCAATTACTTGGTGGGATGGTACTTCATCAAGGAAGAATAGCTGAAATGAAAACAGGGGAAGGAAAAACACTTGTAGCTACATTGCCAGCGTATCTTAATGGATTAACAGGAAAAGGTGTTCACGTTGTAACAGTTAATGACTATCTTGCAAAAACTCAAATGGAAGAGATGGGACATTTATATAATTTCTTAGGTTTAACAACTGGAGTTATAGTACACGGAATAACTAATGAAGAAAGAAGAGCTGCATATAACTGTGATATCACATACGGTACAAATAATGAATATGGATTTGATTATTTAAGAGATAATATGGTTATATATAAAGAAGAAATGGTTCAAAGAGAACTAAACTTTGCAATAGTGGATGAGGTTGACTCTATATTAATAGATGAAGCTAGAACTCCTCTTATAATTTCAGGGATGGGTGATAAATCAACTCAATTTTATAGTGTAGCTGATTATTTTGTTAAGATATTAATAAAGGATGTAGATTTTACTGTTGATGAAAAGGCAAATGCAGTTTTATTAACTGATGAAGGTATAGTTAAAGCAGAAAAATATTTTAGAATACCTAACTATGCTGATGCAGAGCATTTAAGTTTACAACACTATGTAACTCAAGCGCTTAAAGCTAACTATACGATGAAAATAGATAAAGACTATATGGTGAAAGATGATCAAATAGTTATAATAGATGAGTTTACAGGAAGACTTATGGAAGGTAGAAGATACTCAGATGGTCTTCACCAAGCTATAGAAGCTAAGGAAGGTGTTAAGATTCAAAGAGAATCTAAAACTTTAGCAACAATAACATTCCAAAATTACTTCAGAATGTATGATAAATTATCAGGTATGACAGGTACAGCTTTAACTGAGGAAAATGAATTTAGAGAAATCTATAACTTAGACGTTATTGTTATACCAACAAATAAGCCAGTTGCAAGAATAGATAGTTCAGATGTTGTTTACAAAAATGAAGCTGGTAAGTATAAGGCTATAATAAATGAAATAGTTGCTTCACACGAAAAGGGTCAACCAGTTTTAGTTGGTACTGCTAGTGTTGATAAATCTGAATATATTTCATCTTTATTAAAGAAGAGAGGAATAAAACATCAAGTACTTAATGCTAAATACCATGCTCAAGAAGCTGAAATAATATCTCATGCTGGTGAATATGGAGCTGTTACAATAGCTACTAATATGGCTGGTAGAGGTACAGATATTAAGCTTGGCGAAGGTGTTAGAGAAGCTGGTGGATTAAAGGTAATTGGTACTGAAAGACACGAATCAAGAAGAATAGATAACCAATTAAGAGGTAGATCTGGACGTCAAGGTGACCCAGGAGCATCATTATTCTTCATATCATTAGAAGATGATTTAATGAGAATCTTCGGATCAGAAAAGATTCAAGGTGTTATAGATAAGCTAGGACTTGAAGAAGATGAAGCAATAGAAAGTAAAATGGTTACTAAAGCTATAGAAAATGCTCAAAAGAAGGTTGAAGGTAACAACTTTGATATAAGAAAGAACTTACTTGGATATGATGACGTAATGAATCTTCAAAGAGAAGTTATTTATAGACAAAGAAGAGAAGTTTTAGAAGGTAAAAACTTAAAAGATCAAATAGAATCTATGATAGAAGAAGTAGTTACGGATGCTGTAAATTCTCACTTAATGGGTGAAGTTGAAAACTTAGAAGAGGAATTAGGAAAGTTACTACAATACTTAGGAGATATATGTTTACCTAATGGAGTTGTAACTGTAGAAGAATTAGCAAATCTTTCTAATGATGAAATAAAAGATAAATTATTATCAGTAATATTAGAAGCATACAGAGGTAAAGAGTTAGAATTTGGTGAAGAACAAATGAGAGAAATTGAAAGAGTAGTTCTTTTAAGAGTTGTTGACCAAAAATGGATGGCTCATATAGATAACATGGATCACTTAAAACAAGGAATGGGATTGAGAGCATATAAACAACAAGACCCAATTCAAGCATACCAAATGGAAGGTAGCGCAATGTTTGAAGAAATGATCGAAGGCATTAAGAATGAAACAGTTAAGTATTTATTCCACGTAAGAGTTGAAAGACCAGTGGAAAGAGAAAAGGTTGCAGAAGAAACTTCAGCTAGTCATGGAGCTGATGATAAAAGCTTAAAGAAAGAACCTGCAAGAAATGATAACAAAGTTGGAAGAAATGATGTTTGTCCTTGTGGAAGTGGAAAAAAATATAAAAACTGCTGCGGTAGAGGATTATAAAAAGGTGCCCTAATGGGCACTTTTTTAATTAATAATTTAAAATTTATAAAAAACTCATATAGAGTTTCAGTGTTAAAAATATATTATTATTTGAAATAGATAACTAAGATGATAAAATATAATAAATGAAATTAATAATAATTAATTGTTATATATTAATTATTAATTAACTAAAGGGGTTGATATAGTGTTAATTAAATTAGAGCAAGAACTTGCTAAACTTAATAGTTTAAAGGTTACATTAGATGAAATGAGGGCTTCTCTTTGACAAGGATAGTCTAGAAAAGAGATTTCAAGAACTTGAGCTTCAAATGCAAGAAAAAGGTTTTTGGGACGATATAAAAAGGGCTGAAGAAGTTACAAAGGAAAGCAAGAGTATCAAGGATAAAATAGATAGATTTGAAAGTTTAGTTAATAGAATAGATGATGTTGAAGTATTAGCAGAAATTGCAGAAGATGATGAAGAAACTGTAAATGAAATTATCTATGAAATTAGAGATATAGAAAAGCTGATTGAAGAATATAGAATAGAGTTACTTTTATCTGGAGAATATGATAAAAATGATGCTATATTGAATCTTCATGCCGGTGTTGGCGGATCTGATGCTAATGATTGGACTGATATGTTACTTAGAATGTACACTAGATGGTGTGAAAAGAAAGGATATAAAGTTCAAGTAGTAGATTTATTAGAAGGTGATGAAGCGGGAATAAAGAGTGTTACTTTAAAAGTTAAAGGTGAATTTGCTTATGGATATTTAAAGGCTGAAAAAGGAATTCATAGATTAGTAAGAATATCACCTTTTAATGCTAATGGTAAAAGACAAACATCCTTTGCATCAGTAGAAGTATTGCCTGAGCTTACTAAAGATCAAGATATTGATATTAGACCAGAAGATTTAAAGATAGACACTTATAGAGCAAGTGGAGCAGGTGGGCAACACGTAAATAAAACTGAATCAGCTATAAGAATAACACATATACCTACTGGAATAGTTGTACAATGTCAGAATGAGAGAAGTCAATTTGCTAATAAGGATACAGCTATGGCTATGCTTAAATCAAAGCTTATTGAACTTAAGGATAGAGCTCATAAGGAAAAGATTGAGGACCTAACTGGAGAACTTAAAGATATGGGATGGGGAAGCCAAATAAGGTCATATGTATTCCATCCATATAATATGGTTAAAGATCATAGAACGAATGAGGAAACATCAAACTTAAGTGCTGTTATGGATGGTGGAATAGATCAATTTATAACTGCTTACTTAAAGCAAAACAATAAGTAAAATCTTTGAATATTAGATAAATTAAGAAAAGTAATATTTTTAAGACAGAAAAATATGCCTTCGTCAGATATAACATTTATGACGAAGGCATTTATTTATATTTGCATAGTGGACAATTTACTGCTTTTTCTTAAGAAGAGGATATCCAATTAAAATACTTAAAATTATTGATAAAATAAGAATTAACAACTTATTGTAAAGAAATAAAGTAAACTTACTATAACAACTATCCATTATTTTTTGATTAACTATTTCATAAACAGAATCTATAGCATCCAAATTTATATAGGTTAAACTATCATATGGAGTATGAATTTTACTTAAATCACTATGGCAAAAGCTAACAGCATCTATACCTAATTTATTGAAGCTAGCATGGTCACTGGAGTCTTGATATAGTACCTCATAAGAAGTATTATTTTTTTTACATATTTCCTCTAATGAGTTTAGCAATTCTGAATCTTTATCTTTGAAATCAACACCTTGCATAAATGTTATTGGAAAGCCAGTAATTCCAACCATATCAAAATTCATAACTTCTGAATTCTTTATATTAAATATATTTTCTTCAGCAAATTGCTTTGAGCCTAATAATCCAAATTCCTCTGCATTAAGTGCAACAAAAATTATATCGCGATTAGGCTTTGCAAATGTGGAAAGGCTTCTTTGTAGTTCAAGGATAAAGCTTGTCCCGGAGGCATTATCTAATGCGCCACCATAGATATTACCTAAGCCATCTTGTCCAAGATGGTCAAAGTGTGCTGTAATAACTAAAGGAGCAGCTTCTTTATCAGTTCCTTCAATAACACCAACAACATTAGATATTGTTTTTGTTTCACTTTCAAAAGGAATATGAATAGAAATTTCTTTTCCTTCATTTAAGCTAGTAATTATCTTGTTTTTTGTATTTTCTGTTATCATAATAACTGCATCGTAAGGAAAATCACTCATAAATGAGCTTCTAAAATAAAGTTCTTCTTCTTTAGGAACAAAAAATAAAAGTTTATTTTCGGAAGTAATTACTTCAATTGAAAGAAAGAATGAAGAAATTTTATCTTTATTAGAAAAGGTAAAAGTATTTCCTCTAAAGTTAATCATATCTTCTTTAAAGTCAATTCCATATTGAAGTTCTTCTTCTACCTCACCGTTAGATAGTATTTTAAGATAAGGTGTTGTGTTTGTATAAACTGGGCAGATAGTATCGAAATCTTTCTTATAACTATCATCACCATATGGTTTTAAATTGCTTTCTCTAAATTTATTTTCTATAAAATCTGCCACCATCGCATTTTCAGTAGAACCAGCTAAACGTCCATTATAAGTTTCAGAAGAAAGGAGACTTATAGTTTCTTTTACGTTGCTAGAATCAAAATCTGAATATGAATAGTTAAGCAAAATTAGGAAAAATAATAAAATAAATGTTATGGATAAGCTTAAAAGATATATAAGTTTTTTTCGCATAAAAATACCTCGAAATTATAATATATATCTAATACTATTATCTTAATGTTTGTAATATGATTAAAATAAATAAAATTATGTTTTTGAATAAGTTAAAACTATTACTCCGTTAATTAATGAGAAGATTAAACATATATAAATAAAAGTATTAAGTTGACCTTTAACGATAGAGAAAATACCACCAACTATAGTACAAAGTAAAGTCATTACGTTTAGAAATTTAATAAAACCGTTAGTACCTGATAGAATTTCCTTCATCGACGTTAATAAAATTAATATCAATGTTAAGAATATAAATATATTCTTAAGATTTGTAGAGAAATCAATAACGTAAAACTCATTTAATACGAGAAATGTTATAAATAGTATTAGCAGAATATACATAAATTTATTAATAAATTGAGGCATAATATCACCACCTAATTGTAAATATTTTACAATTATTATACAAGTTAATTTACTTAATATCAAGAGAGTAATGTAAACAAAGAAAAATATTAAAAAATAATTGGGAAATATTATATAATGGTATTGTAAGAAAAAATAATTGACATAAGTTTAGGAGGAGCTATGGTAAATATAGAGGAAAGATTAGTAAAGGAATTGGGAATACAACTAAAGCATGTTCAAAATGTTATTAGTTTATTAGATGAAGGTAATACAGTTCCTTTCATAGCTAGATATAGAAAAGAGCAAACAGGAGCAATGACCGATGAGGTTTTAAGAAAGTTTTTTGAAAGATTGACTTACCTTAGAAATTTAAAAGAAAGAAAAGAGGCAGTTTTAAAATCTATAGATGAGCAAGGAAAACTAACTGATGAAATAGTTAAAGCTTTAGAAGTAAGTGAAACTTTAACTGAGGTTGAAGATATATATAGACCATTTAAGCAAAAGAAAAGAACTAGAGCTACAATTGCATTAGAAAAAGGACTAAAGCCATTAGCTGAATTAATACTTGAAGGTAACTTTAAAGGGAATATAGAAGATCAAGCATCAAAGTATATAGATGAAGAAAAGAAAGTTTTATCTTCAGAAGATGCTATAAATGGAGCTCTTGATATAATTGCTGAAATTATATCTGATGAAGCAAGTTATAGAAAGTGGATAAGAGAACTTACTATAAGAGAAGGAAAAATTGAAACAAAAGGTAGTAGCGAAGAATCTACTCCGTATGAGATGTACTATGAATACAGTGAAGATGTGTCTAAGATTCCTCCACATAGAATATTAGCTATAAATAGAGGAGAAAAAGAAAAAATCCTTTCAGTAAAAATAAATGTAAATGAAGAAAAGATATTATCATATCTAGAAAATAAAATTTTAAAGAAAAATGATGTAACTGATAAATACTTATCTTTAGCAATTAAAGATTCATATAAGAGATTAATATTTCCTTCAATAGAAAGAGAAGTAAGAAGTGAACTTACAGATAAAGGTGAAGAAGGTGCAATATTAATATTTGGCTCTGTTAGACAATAATGTTGATATGTGCATATAAGTCTTAAATAGTGTTATAATATAGATAATAACACTATCGGAGGTAAGATTTATGGCAACTCTTTCAAATATAAAGTCAGATA
>NZ_JACOOP010000054.1:0-22578 GCF_014287725.1 Clostridium sp. NSJ-49
GCAGTTACAACAATAACTTTAGCAGTTGAAAATTATAACAGTAAAACTCAAGAAAAAACAGCAGATTTTATACCAGTAGTATTATGGGGAAAACAAGCGGAGAATACAGCTCAATATACGCTTAAAGGTAGTCAAGTTGCAATAAGTGGGAGAATATCAGTTAGGACCTATGATGCCAAAGATGGAACTAAGAGATATGTTACAGAAGTTGTGGCTGATATGTTTAATGGAGTGCAGTTTCTTTCAAAAAATAATAATAGTAACTCAAATAATTCTGTTGAAAATAATGATGTTTTTGGTGGAATGAATTTCGATGAATATAATACGCCAGTAGATGATGGTGATATGCCATTCTAGGGGGAAGTTATGAACAGAGCGGAGAGAAGGGCACGAGATAAAGAAAAGAAGAAAGATAACAATAAAAAGGTGGAGGCTATGGCATGGTTTAGGTCATTACCTCCAGCCAAACAAACGTTAATAGATAGTTTAGTCAAGATAGAAGCTAGTAAAGAAACTGACAATATATATCAAGCTATAGATAGATGCTTTTCGGCTGCTATATTTCAGGAGTTTGACTTTTTAGAATATGAAGAAGTAACAAGAGCAATAGACTTAAGCGCAGAGTTAATGATAGATGATGCACATAAAATAAAAGATTTAAAAGAAAAGTTTGGAGGAAGTTACGATATGGCTATTAAAAAAATAAATGAAATGGGACCAAAAGTTGAAGCGAGAATAAGAGAGTTGATTAAAGAAGGTTATAATCAAAAATCAACTATTAAAACAATATCAGAAGAATTTAAGGATTTAAGTACAGCTATGATAACAAATTCTTATAAGAAAACAAAAGCTTTAGTTAGGGAGGAAGAAAAGTTAAAGAAAGTAGCAGAGCGAGAAGATGTATCTGATAAAAGAAAAGATATAACAGAAGAAGTAGATAAAGAAATAGAAGATGCATTGGAGTATATATTTGAAGAAGATACTAAAGAAACTAAAAATAAGGCTCATACAGAAGAAAAAGAAGTAGGACAAGTAAATACATCTAAGATAGATGAAAAGATTACTACAAAGGAAAATAATAAGGATAAAAAGGCCTCTAAATTAAAAGTTATTAAAGAAGTTACTAAAGTTGTAGAAAGATACATTCAAGGTGAGTGTGGACTATATAACGTAAAAGGATCAGTTGTAACAGTAGATGAAGAATTTGCTTTTAGTAATGTTGAGGATGTAAAAGGTTGGGCAAGTTCTGAAAGAGAGGATTTATTGAAGCAAATAGCTGAAATTAAATCTAAAATAAATCACATAAATTCATGTGAGCTTGAAGCTATAGAAGTTATTGAAACATATATGTAATTAAGCAAATAGGTAGTGTAGCACCTAGAGGGTACAAGCAGACTACACCTTACACTATAACTTGTACCATTAAAGGAGAATATGATGGGAATTTTAGATAAAGCAGTAGAAAAGTATGGAGAAAGACAACTGGATCAAGCACAAGAAGAATTAGCAGAGTTAATAGTTGCTATAAGTAAATATAAAAGAGTAAGTGCAAAAGGAGAACGACAGCTAAGGGAATCTATAGGTATTGTAATTGAGAAAGTTGCAAATATGATTTGTATAGAAACAGAAGATGGTTTTAAAGCAGTCAATGTAAAAACTATAGTTAATATATTTAAGTACGAGAAAAAAGTAGAATGTGAATTTATGTAGTAGATAATTTGGAATTATTATGAAGTAAATGGGGTGCGATTATTGAAAATTAAAGATTTAATAAAGAAACTAGAAGAGTTAGATGGTGAAAAAACTATAGGAGTTTATGATTATGAAGAAGGTAAAGAAGATTTAAATTTAATTATTCTTCATAATAATTATACTAATGGCAAAAGTGATTATTTGATAGAGTAAGATAATTTGGATTTTTAAAACTAGAATTATAGAACAATTCAAGAATAAGATTATGAAATTATTGCGAAATAAATGGAGGTATGAGAAATGAGTAAAAAATGGACTTATGAATTAAATACAATGAGTGATATATGGAGAGGTGGTATTTGCGATAGTAGAGAAGAAGCTATAAGAGAAGCTACCAATGAAGCTTTAATAGATGGTGTTAAGAAATTCAAAATTGGGATATGTGAAGATGTGTTTAACTATGGTATAGATGCAGATGAAGTATTAGAGAGAATTGCTGAAGAAACATATGAAGATGTAGGGGAAGTTGCTGAAGATTATTTAGATGATGTAACTAAAGAGCATAAAGAAGAATTACAAGATAAATTAAATGAGGTTTTTTATTCTTGGCAAGAAAAATATAATTACAAACCTTATTTCTATACTGTTGTAAGTGAAGAAATAATAGAAGTAGATAAGGAGTAGTATCTCGCAATTCAAAAATAGGGGGTACTTTTATGCCGAGACATATTCAAAATATAGAAAGTGTGATAATTACAGAAAGTGATTTAAAAGTCTTTAATAATAGACTTAATTCAGAAGTAGAACATTTATTAAGAAAAGGACTTGAAGTGGCAACAGATAAATTTTTAAATTCTCGTGGATTTTATTCTGCAACACTTACTGGTTATAAAGTTATAAAAGAATGGTAATGAACTATTCAAATATAGGAGGAATTGATAATGAGAGAGTATGTGAACCCAATAGATAATATTATAAAAGAACTAAGACTAAAAAAATACAGAATAATAAAGGCATATAATAGCGGGATGTTTAGTGATAAAGAAACATGTAAACACAACATAGAAGTTCTTAATGCAGGAATACGTGCTATGAACTATGTAAGAAATAAATATCTTATGAAGAAAGAGAGAAATTAATATTAAATTCAAATATTAGGAGGAATTTATGGAGATAGAAATAACAACTTCAACAGGTGTTGAATGGTACAAATATTGCAAGTTAATTAACTAATAATTTAAATAAGAGAGAATATGAGTAAATTTTGTTAATGCTATATACTTCTATTCTCATAAGATAATTAATTTCAATAATAAACGGGGAGGAGAAGAACATGGAAAACTTAAACTATAGAAATTGTAATGAGGAATTAGCTATAAAGATAATTGGGAAATTAACTTTAGAAATGCCAGAACTAGAAGTTAATTTACCTAAGCAATTAGAAATTAAAAGATATGTTGAAGAGATAATATATAACTATGAAGTTACATCTAAGGAAACTGCTTTAGTAACATCAGATTTAGATGGTAAGATAAATTATTTTTTAGCTACAAAGAAGTTGGAAGGCTTATCAGAAGCAACATTAAAGAATTACACATATACATTAAGGAAATTAGAGAAGTTCTTTAATAAACCAGCTAGTACAATTTCTACAGGTGACATAAAGATGTTTATGTACGCAGAGTCAGAAACTAAATCAGCAGCAGGATTAAATACTTTTATGACACCAATAAGGCTTTTCTTTAAATTTTTACAAAATGAAGAGTTTATAGTTAAGGATCCATGTTCTAGCATAAAGCCTGTTAAAGAGCCAAAGAGGGAAAAGAAACCTTTAACAGAGGAACAAGTTGAAATGCTTAGAGATTGTATGCTTAGCAAAAGGGATAGAGCTATATTAGAGTTCTTTCTATCAACTGGATGTAGAGTTGCTGAAGTAGGTAATGTAAAGATAGCAGATATAGATTTTATAAATAAGACTTTACTGGTTATAGGAAAAGGTAATAAGGAAAGACGTGTATATTTTACAGAAAGGTGTAAAAGAGCTTTATTAAATTACTTAAAAGAAAGAAAAGATAATACTGAATATCTATTTGTATCATCTAGAGCGCCACATAAGAAGCTGAATAATAGAGGGTATCAAGTTATAGTGGATAAGATGCAAAAAATGGCTAACATTGAGATGAATATAACACCTCATACATTTAGACATACAATGGCTACAAATGCCCTTAGAAGTGGAATGGCTCCTGAATGCATACAACAAATTTTAGGTCATAATGATGTTGGTCTAACATTAAGAGTATATGCACGTGTAGCACAAACAGAGGTTGAATATAGCTATAGAAAATTAGTATCTTAGAATTAATATAATAGACAAACTATATTGAAGAAGAAATAGGAGGGATTAGATGGAATTTATAACAGTAGAGCAATTTCTAGAGCAACCAGAGGAAGTGCAGGAAACGTTTTTAGATTGGTGGGAATGTAAGCCTTTTGATATATATGCTTGGTTTTGGGATTTTCCAGAGCATTTGAATATTGAGAGTTGTGTTAATAAAATACAAGCTGATTCAATAAATAGAGGTAAAACAATAAATAAAGGGAAAGCAATAGATGATATTATTCCATTATTTACAGAAGGGCAGTTAAGAAGATTTATAGAGGAAAGCACATATACAAAAATAATAGTAAACAAATCAGATGATAAACAATATATTATAGCTTTAATATTAGATAATGATGAAGTTTACAACATGGTGGATACAGAAACAGATGATTTACTTCAAGCATATTGGAAGGTAGCTTGTATGATAGCAAAGGAGGAGTTAGATGGATAAAGAGCTATTTAGAAAGACAGAAGGAAAGTTACGAAACTACTTTCACGAAGAGAAGACCATTGAAGGTTTGAAGCATAGAATAAAAATATTAGAGAGACAGATAAATGAAATTGATCAAGAACTTAAAAAATGTATTGTGAATATAGAACCAGAGAGTAAAAGTCCAGGTTTTGGCGAAAGAGTACAATCATCATCAGATGGTACAAGCTATGCAGAAAGAGAAGTTATAAGAATAACTGATTTAAAGGAAAAAAGAAAGCTAGCAAAAGAAATAGAGATAGAAGAGATAAAAGAAAAAATAGAGAATATAGAGCTTGATAATTCTATACTAGAGTATAACTTACAATACATTAATGAAGAATGGTACAGGTTATTAGAATTAAAATATAAATTCAAAAAGAATGAAGTACAAATATCTTTAGAAATGAATATAAGCCAGTCTCAAGTTAACAAGATAAAGCAAAAGGCTATTGCAGATATTATGAGATGGGAAGAGTGGCGCAAGGTGGAATAAAAAAGGAATAAAATCAGAATAATTATGTAGACAATCTATGAGATAATGAGTATGTAGAGAACGTGGCAAATCCTCCAATGTTATATTATGAGTACCTAGGTGTAAAAGCCTAGGTGTTACATGGAGATATAGTTCAATGGTAGAACAATAGGCTGTTAACCTATATATGTAAGTTCGATTCTTACTATCTCCGCCATAAGCAAACTATGATCCTTATATGGCAGTAGGTAGTATAAGGGGAGTGAAGCAATAAAATTAATCTATTGGCAGGCGGTAAGACCTTACCTACAGGCGCATAGTCGGATAGATGAATGAAAGAATATTAATCTTTCTGGGGCTTGTTTGTGCAAGCGAGGTTAAGTTAATTACCTTCGAGATTATGGGATTAACTTAATGAATAGGTGTTGAGTGTGATAACCGTTGCTGATGCAGAATACACTAAAATCTTACTTCATAAATTCTCAATCCCTTTTATAGAAAAGCACTTAGCAGAAATGTTAGGTGCTTTTTATTATGCACAAAGTGAGGTGATAATATGAGTAATGTAAAGAAAAGGCAATATGTATTTCTAAGTAATTGGGAAGGACAAGACTTAAAATGTGCTTGTTTATTTTATAATCCTTTATGCGAGAATCATAAGAAGTGTGAAGAGATAGAACTTACTCTATCACCTTATGAAGATTTAGAGAGTTGTATGAGGGAGAGAAGATATCAAAGAGTAAATGGAGCTTTAAGACAAAAATAAAATATAAAGTGAGGTTGTTGAAATGAGTAATATAGTTAAGATGAGAGATATATTAAGAGAAACGGCAGATATAATTGACGAGGTATTAGAATTAGAGAAAAGAGATGAAGAAGGCCAAGATGTAGAAAAAGAATTAGAAAGTGTAATGGGAAGATTTTTCATGAAGTTATTAGAGATACAAAAATTAAGTAATTAAGGACTAATAACTTTATTACACATTAAGGATGTGGTTGCATGATGTGAAATGTGATAGAAAGCAGCTAAAGGATATATTGAATATAAGTCTTAATGCACTTAAGCTTATAGAAAAGAGAAATAAGCTGCAGTATAGGTTGAGCAAGTGTGGTTATGATTTAGTAGATAAATATAGAGAAGGAAATAAATATATTTATGTTATTAGGGAAAGTAACAAGGAAATAAAAAAGAAAATAAATAAAATGTATCATACCAACAGGACGGATAAGTTCATTAATTATTTTAATATAAGAACTATAGAAGAACCTAAAACAATAAAGGAAATAGCTCAGGAGTCTAATGTTGGAGAAAAGACAATAATTAAGTGGGATAATACATTGCAAGATAAGAGAATAATCTCTAAGGATGGCTTTTATTACTTTAAGTTAGATAAAACAGAAGGAACTATTAGTGAAATTTGCAAGGAAGAGTATAAGGCTTATTGGAAAAGCAAAGCTTATTTAGGAGCATTTGCAGAACTTAGAAGAAAGTATATGCAAGGAGAGATATCTCTTACAGAATTGCAGCTTACGAGTGGAGATATATCAGTAATAATAAGTATGTTGGAAGATAAGTATTGTTTTAAGGTTAAGAAGTATAAAGTAAATCGAAACGAGATATATGAGCATACCAGAAATTTAATAGATGAATATCAAAAGGGTGTCATTTTGGAGGGGTAAGTACATGTCATATATATAATATATATTGTGTAAATGTATGCCAAAAATGAAACCTTTAATTTGAGGAAAGGAGATATGGTAATGGCAAAGAATCATGGAGGAAGACCTTTGAAGTTTAAAACACCAGAGGAATTAGAAAAAAGAATAGAAGAATACTTTGAATATGCAAAGGAGAATAAAGAAGTACCTACAGTCAGCGGGTTAGCATGGTATTTAGATACCAATAGGCAATGCTTATTAAGATATCAAGAGGATGATAGTGAGTTGTTGAAAAGTGTATCGGATGATGTGAAAGTATTATTTCGTGACACGATAAAAAGGGCCAAGGCTAGAATAGAAGCTGGATATGAACAGACATTATTTAATAAGAATAGTGCTGTTGGTGGTATATTTACTCTTAAGAATAATTATGGGTGGGTAGACAAGCAAGAAGTAGAGCAGACTAACAAGACTATTGAAGTTACTTTAGAGGATTAATATAGTTCTAAAAAGTATAAATTATAAAACTGTATAATAGCAACGTAACTAAGCCATTTGAAAGTATTAAAAATAATAAAAATAGTTCTAAAAGTTAAAGTATACATTTTAAAACTATAATGTTATAATTGATATATGGAGTATAAGGGGGTACATTCTAAATATGAATGGTGAACCACCCACACGGTTAAGAAAAATATTTTTTCAAAACAAAGGGCCAAATATCATTATAAAGGGGTTTAAAAATGAGATATTATGCTTATCACAGAACATCAACTAAAGAACAACATTTGGATAGAGGTATTAAAGCTATAGAAGAGTTTACGAGCAGCAGAGATATTAAATTAGAGTATCTATTTACTGACCAGCAAACAGGAAAGAACTTCGATAGACCTCAATATCTAATTATGAAAAATCAAATGCTTAAAAGTATAGAGAATAGCAATAAGGTTACGTTAATTGTATCTGAACTTGATAGACTTGGTAGAAATAAGGAATTAACTCTCAAAGAAATAAGAGAGCTAAAGGATCATGGAATAAGAATTATGGTTTTAGAGATTCCAACAACATTAACCGAATTGCCAAAAGATAATCTTATGGCAACAATGATGATGGAAACTATAAACAATATGCTTATAGAAATGTATGCTTCATTTGCTCATGCTGAAATGGAGAAGAGAGCCAAAAGGCAAAAAGAAGGTATCGAAGCTAAGAAGGCGCGTGGGGAGTGGGATAATTATGGTAGACCTAGAATAGTTGATTCCCTAGAGTTTGCTAAGTATTACAAAAGAGTATTACAAGGAAAATTGAAGCCTGTAGAAGTAATGAACTTAATGAATATAAATAAGAGTGCCTACTATAGATATAGAAAAGAATACGAGGAAAACTGTAATGAGTAGTGATATAATAGTCTTAATAAAAGGAGTGATTAGGGTATGAAAATAGGGATGAGAAAACCTTCGTTAAAGAAAAGTATTAAGGCTAGAACTACTGGAAAAGCTAAAAGGGCACTTAAAAAAGCCGTAATACCTGGTTATGGGAAGAAAGGTACGGGGTGGATAAAGAACCCAAAGAAAGCTGCTTATAATAAAGTGTATAAAAAGACAACTTTTAGTATCTTTGATTTATTTAAATAAAATTAAGAACTCTCAATAATGAGGGTTCTTTTTATTTGGAGGTGATTTACTGCTATGGCTAATACAAAATTTAAAATATCAAAGAAGTGTTTTAACGAGGCTTATTTACCTCAACTTCAAAATTATGAAAGTAGATTCAATGTTTTTTATGGTGGAGCTGGTAGTGGTAAATCACACTTTGTATTCGCTAAGATGGTGTTTAAATATCTAAAGTATCCTAATAGAAAGTGTTTAGTAGTAAGAAAAGTAAGTAATACACTGAGAGATTCATGTTTTGCTTTAGTTAAAAGTATTCTTAGTGATTGGCAACTATATGAACAATGTAAAATTAACAAAACAGATTTGACTATTGAGCTTCCTAATGGGAGCCATTTTATTTTCAAAGGTATGGATGACCCAGAAAAAATAAAATCTATTGCCAATATAGATGATATTGTGGTTGAGGAGTGTACTGAAGTTGATGAATTTGACTTTGACCAATTATCTTTAAGACTTAGATCAAGAAATCCGTATAACCAAGTGCATTGTATGTTTAATCCAGTAAGTAAAGAAAATTGGGTTTATAAAAGGTGGTTTAAAGAAGGTGCTGATTATAATAAAGATAATACAGTAATTTTACATACTACTTATAAGGATAATAAATTTTTGCCTAAAGAATATATAGAAAATTTATTAGATATGCAAAGAAGCAATCCAGCGTATTTTAGGATATATGCCCTCGGGGAATTTGCTACACTAGACAAACTTATATATACAAATTGGAAGGTTGAGACTTTTGATTATAGAGAAGTTTTAAGAGCTGTTAAGGAGAGTAAAGCTATATTTTCTTTAGACTTTGGTTTTACTAATGATCCCACTGCTTTTGTATGTTCTATAATTGATAAAATTAATAAAAAATTATGGATATTTGACGAGTTTCAAGAAAAAGGACTTTTAAATGATGAAATAGCAAAGAAAATTATAGATATGGGTTTTAGAAAAGAAGTTATTATATGCGATAGTGCCGAGCCAAAATCTATTGAAGAATTAAGAAGAAATGGGCTTGATAGAGTTAAAGGTGCTGTGAAAGGTAAGGATAGTATTATAAATGGAATTAACCTATTACAGCAATTTGAAATTATAATTCATACTAATTGTGTATGTATTCAAGAAGAATTTAGAAATTATACATGGAGAAAAGGTAAAGATGGAGAATATGTAAATATTCCTATAGATAAGTACAATCATGGTTTAGATGCATTAAGATATGGAGTTTCAACAGATGTCGGGACTGTGAACAATAAAGTACAATTATTAGATAGAAGATTGTTAGGATTATAGGAGGTGCAAATCTTGAATATTAATGATATTTTAAAAAAGCTTTTTAAAAAAGAAATTGGATTAGACCTTAGTAATCCAGAACACTTGAAGCTAGTAAAAAAAGCTTATGGATCTTATCATGTGTTTAAAAATATTTATACTAAGATGTATCAATATTATAAGGGTGATACTGATGCAATTAGAAAATATTTATTCGTAACTGAAAGATCTAATCTTAAAATAAATTTAAATTATATAAAAAAATTCATAAAAGAAGAAGTTGCTTATACATTGGGGAATGATATAACTTATGAATCGAGAACCGATAATGAAAATGTAGTTAGTGATATAGAGTATTATACAGCTCACTGGAATGAGTTGCATGATACTGATTTGATGAAGTATTTAATTGTTTTTACAAAAGTCTATGAGCTTTATTATATTGATGATAATGCAGATTTCTGTAGTAAAATTATAAAACCTACAGAAGGATATGCTTATTATGATGAATCTTCAAAGAAGGTTCTTTTTTTTATACATTCTTTTAAGAATGACTTTGATACAACAACTTCTTATATAGATGTTTATACTGCTGATAAGATATATCATTTTGATAGTAAATTTAATGAAATAGCAGCTCCAACTATTAATATTTTTGGAGAAGTACCTGTTTCTATAGGAGAATTAACTGAAGAAGGCTATGACGATAGCTTATACAAGGATTTAAAAGGACTTCAAGATGCATTTGAAACTAATCTATCGGATATCGCTAATGAGATAAGTGATTTTAGAAATGCTTACTTATTGTTTGTAAATTCTCAAGTTGGAGAAGATGATGTTCCTAAAATGAAGAAGTTAGGAGTTTTACAACTTCCAGGAGATAAGGCAGATGCAAAATGGTTAATTAAGAACATAAATGATACCTTTATTCAAAATACTCTAAATAGATATGAGGATACAATGTATCAATTAGCTTGTCACATCAATCATAATGAAAAACTTCAATCTAATTTATCGGGAATAACTCTAAGATCTAGATTAATTGTATTAGAAAATAAATGCAGTTTAGAAATAAAAGCACATAAAAATATAGTTAAAAATAGACTTAGGTTCCTATTTAAATATTTAGACTTAAAGAAAAATAAAAAGTATGATTATAAAGATGTTAAAGCTCTTTATACTCCTAACATACCAACTGATGATTTATCAACTGCTCAAATGTTATCTCAAATTCCTGAAGGAATTATTTCTAAGGATACTGCAAGAGGATTATTTAGTTTTATAAATAATAAAGTTGCTGAAGCTGAAAAAGTAAAAGAAGAACAAAAAGAAGAGATTGACAATGTAAATCTAGATGAGTTTGGTGATGAATAATGAAGCAAGTGGACTTTATTAAAAGTTTATATGAAATGACTGATGACGAGATTAAAAGTTTATATAAAGTTTTAAAGAAAAATAAAGATGAATTATCGCAAAGGTTAGCTAACATCTTACTGGATTATACTATTGCTGATGGGAATATGGATATTAAAAGAGTAGATAGAGTTAAATTGTACAATGATATTTCAAAAGAAGTAATTGATGATAGTAAAGAAGTGTCTAAAATAGAGGTTGATTTAATAGATGGAATATTAATAACCGTTATTAATGAAACTGCTAAGTATTGGAACTATAATATTGGTTTTGAAGATGTAAGAAAAATTATAAAAAATAACTTCAAAGGAAAACATTTTAGTACTAGGGTTTGGGATAATGAGAGTGATGTGGCTAAAGAGTTACATTTGCTCATTAATGATTTTCTAGATGGGAAAATTAATGTCAATCAAATAAAAAATAGAATCAATAAAACATTTAATAAAGGTGCTTACAATGCTAAACGGTTAGTAGAGACGGAAGTAGCTAGAGTTGAAGATGAAGCATTTAAAAGGTTTTGTAATGAAACTGGAGTTAAAAAAATTAAAAGAAATGCTATTTTAGATACACATACTTGTAGTGATTGTGCTGATTATGATGGAGTGATTTATGATTTGGATAAAGCTCCAACTTTGCCTTCACATCCAAATTGCAGGTGCTTTTATGAAATAGTTGAATAGGGGTGAGTAAGTTGAGGATGCTTGAAAAGCTAAAACAAATATTTAATACAAAAAATCATAAGCATGAGATAGTTTATCAAAGAGGCTTTGGTTACAGGTGTAAATGGTGTGGAAAACCTAAATTACAATGTAATTAAAGTCTTTTATTATACTTAAAATTAAAAGAGGGTCAGTAGTATGGATAGGAAAAAAATTACAATAGAAAGTGTGTTAATAATATCTTTGATTGTAAATATTGTAGTAGATATTTATAAAATCATAGATACAAGAAAAATGATAAATAGAAATGAAATTATTTTAGAAGAATTAAAGAATTTAAGTGATTAAAGTCTTAGGAAACTGAGGCTTTTTATTATACCTAAAACGTCTTGTGGACCTAAGGTGTGCAAGGGGTAAATAAAAATATTAAATAAATTTTGTGTCCTAAGGTACATAGTAGTTTAGGGGATAAGGAGGATATATGTTAAAGAAAGAATTATTAAAATTAATTGAAAAAGCTGGTGATGATGACAATATAGATTCATTACTAGAAAATAGTGATTTAGCTAAGTCACTACAAGCTAGTGGACTTACTTTAGAGGCCTTTAAAGAAAAAATGAAAACTGATAAAGATTTTAAGTCTTATATTGAGAGTGAAAATGATAAGTATCATAATAAAGCGCTAGATACTTGGAAAAAGAACAATTTAGAGAAGGAGCTTGAACCATTTATTAAGGACAAGTATCCGGATTTAATAACAGATCCAACTCAAAAGAAATTATTAGAATTAGAAAAGCAGTTAGCAGATGAAAAAGCTGCTAATGCTAGAAAAGATTTATTAGCTCAAGCTATGAAGTATGCTGCAGATAAGAAATTGCCAGCTAGTGTTATTGAAAAATGTTTAGGAGAAGATTTCGATAAAACTAAAGAGGTTATTGATTCTATAGCAGATGATTGGTCAAAGGGGCTTGAAGCAATAGCTACTGAGAAAATGAAGTCAAACTCGTATGTTCCTGGCAAAGGTTCTGATGGAAAACCAATTAGCATTGGAGCTTCTATTGCAGCTCAAAATAATTCAAAATCAAGTGCGCCAAGTAATCCTTGGGGTGATAAATAAGGAGGAAAGTTTATGTATTTTAACAGAATGAAATATGAAAATGATATGGAGATTTTAGTTACTGAAAAAAATTTAGTTGCTTTTTCAGGAACAATTGCATCAGCTGGAGTTGATACTAACCCAGAAGGAAGGAAAATTGTAAAAGCTGGTTCTTTTATAGATGCTGCAGGAGCAGTTGTAAAACCAAGTGGTTCTACATTCCCAGGAACACCAATTGGAATTTTACGTAATACAGTAGATGTAACCAATGGGGATGCTCCAGCTTCAATAATAGTTGAAGGTTATTTAAGAGAAGATAGGGTATTAGATGGTTTTGACGAAGGAGCTAAAACTGCAGTTAAAGCAAAAGTACCAAATATAAAATTTAGATAGGAAGGTGAATAATTATGGCAAGATTAGAAGAAGTTTTTAATACAAATGAGTTAGTTAATTATTTTAAAGAAAGAAAAGTTACACCTATGTTAGGGGAATCACTTTTCCCAGAAAGAAAAATTCAAGACATTGAATTTGATATGATTCTAGGTTCAGGAGGACTTCCTGTAAGTGCAGAAGTTCATGCTTTTGATACTGAAACACAATTAGCTTCAAGAGAAGCAATTGAAAAAGGTGTTGCAAGTTTAGCACTTATTAAGAGAAAAATAAAAATTGCTGAGAAAGAGATTATAAAAATAAATAATCCGAGAACAGATTCAGAATTAGCCTTTGTTTTATCTCAACTTTATAATGATGCCGAAAAAATGACTGATTCAGTTAAAGTTAGAGTTGAAGCAATGAGAATGGAACTATTATCTACAGGTAAAATTGCTATTAATGAAAATAAAGTAAAAGTAACAATTGACTATAAAGTTCCATCTGGAAACAAAAAGTCATTTACATGGAACACACCAGATAGTGACACTCCATTAGATGATTTAGCTACATTAGCTGATGCGGTGGAAGCTGAAAGTGGATCAAGACCAACTAGAGCGTTAACATCCAGAAAGGTTGTTAAGACAATATGTAATACTGCAAGTGTAAGAAGAGCGATTTATGGAGTTAATTCAGATAAGATTGTTACTTTAGCTGCTTTAAATGAATTATTAGCTCAATTAGATTTACCACAAATAGTAGTTTATGAAGGAAAATACAAAAAAGAAACTGCTAAAGGATTTACTACTACTAGATACTTCCCTGAAAATGTAATTGCCATGTTTGGTGATGAAACTTTAGGTGAAACTATTTATGGATTAACTGCTGAAGAAGTTAAATTAATTGGAGATGGAAAGATGGAGGAAGCTTCAGTGTTAGATAATAAGATTTTTGTTGGAACTTACACATCTATTGATCCAGTTGGAGAGTTTACTAAGGCTGTTGCTACTGCATTACCAACGCTTCCACATGGAGAAGAGTTAGGAATAGGAACTATTACCTTACCCTAATCCTGCCCTAGAGACATCTAAAGTCGGTAAAGCTAGGGTAGGCAAAGCAAAAGTAGGTAAAGAATAGGAAGGTGATATAAATGGCATATCAAAAACATACGTGGCAAGATGGAGAATTAATTACACATGAAAGGCTAAATGCTATAGAAAATGGTATAGCAGAAATAGAATTAACCCCGGGACCACAAGGAGCAACGGGACCAAAGGGTGATACTGGTGCGCAAGGACCACAAGGACCTAAAGGTGCAGATGCAGTAATTAATAAATTAAATAAAGTAGACCCATTAACTGTGGAGTCTGCTACTACTCAGCAAATAGCAACTACAGTAAATAACTTAATTGCAGATTTAAAAGCAAAAGGATTTATGAATAATCAATAGGAGAGTACTTAGGTACTCTCTTTAAATTTATGAGGAGTGGTAATTTTGACTTTAGAAGAGAAAAATGAAGCTAAGGCTATTCTAGTCATTAGAAATTACCTTAATAGAAATTTTAATGACGAATATATAAAAAAGAATTATGGCTTAGCTATAGATCAGTTAATAGAAAATGCAAATAAAATAAATGCCACTAAACCAGTAGGGGTAAAATCTATGAGTGAAGGGAATCAATCTATATCATTTGAAAGCAATTTGGAGGCTTGGGCGATAACTTCTGATGTAAAGGCATTATTACCAACTCCATATGTTCGGATGTATTAGAGGTGATGCAGTGGGAGTATTATTTAAAAATTCAGATATAACTATTTACAATAGATATTATGATAATTCTTTAGGTGCAGATAGATATCAAAGAACTGTTATTAAGGGTGTAAACTGGCAAGGTAAAAGAAATGGTACTGTATCAGACAAAGGATTATTACTTGCTGATAGTACACTTATTTTTATAGATAAGCTAGATAATTATGTTAGTACTAAAAGATTTGCCAAATTATTAGATGAAGATAGAAAGAATTATTTTACTTTTGCTCCTGGAGATAAAATTGTTAAAGGTGAGGTAGAGTTTGAAATAACAGGCATCAATCCTTATCGGCTATCTGATTTAGAGAATGAATTTGATGATGTTATAGATATTAAATCTGTTAATGAACTTTCAGGGCACTTTGAAGTGGAGGGTGTGTAGTATGACCACTAAAGTTAGAGTTGAAATGAATGATACTCAAAAGATACTGTTAAAAAGGTATTTAAATAAAAATGGTGAAGCTCAAATGAGATTTTCTAAAGAGTGTGCTAAGTGGATGAATAATTACATCCCTTTTTTAACTGGTAGATTAAAGGACTGGAAGGTTCAAGTTAATAAAAACAATGTAACTTATAACGCTCCATATGCACGTAAGCAATACTATACTAATAAAGGTATGGGAAAACAGGGTACTAGCCTAGGTGGTTTACGTGGAAAGGTATGGGATAAGAGAATGTGGAATGATAGAGGAAATGAAATAGTTAAATCTATAGCACAGTTTGTAGGAGGTAGGGCTAAATGATTATAGATAGTCTTAGAAATTACATGAGGAATTTAAAATGTTTAGATACATTTAATAATGCTATAAGAGTTAATGTAAATTATTTAGAGCCTAATACAGATACATATTCTATTGAGGAAGTACCTGTAAATCCTATAATAAAAAGGTATGTTAATGGAGATAGTATAAGGCAATATGCTTTTATATTTACAAGTAGAGAACCTTATGGTGTAGATGTTTTAACTAATATTGATAATTCAGGATTTTATGAGAAATTAGCAGTTGAAATTGAAAGTAATAACAATAATGAAATTTTACCTATATTAGATGAAAATTTAGAAGCATTAACAATAGAGGTTACAAGTACTGGATATGCTTTTGCGGTAACAGAAGATACTGCGCAATTCCAGATACAATTAAGATTAAAATATTTTAAGAAAGGAATGAATTAAATGGGAATTAGAAAAAGAAAAGTACAAGCTAACTATTTAAAGGTTAAAGACGCTTTTGAGTTGCTAGGAACAGGATTTACTGAATTAAATGAAAGTCCTTCAGCGAAAACTACTTCTAAAAGATACATTAATCAATCAAGCTCAACACAAAGCGTTACTAGCTATGAGTGGGGTACAAGCTTTAATACTGATCAAATTAATAGTGAAAAGGCTATTGAATATATTAGGGATATTGGAGAAATGCAAAAGACTGGTGCTGATGCAGAAACAGAATATCTTATAGTTGATTTAGATAAACCTGGAACTGCTGAAGGAAGCTTTAGAGCAAGAAAATTCAAAGTTGCTATTGCAGTAGATTCATTTGATGATAACGATGGAGAGTTAGGTATTAGTGGAAGTTTCTTAGGACAAAGTGATCCTATTGAAGGAACATTTACAGTTGCAGCTAAGGAGTTTGCAGAAGGTTTTGCAGCTAAAGTAGAATAGGAGTGATTTTAATGGTACTTAATGGTGTTGAATTGGAAGATTTAGATATATATGATCTTGAAGTTGCTGAAAAGTTTGACAAAGCGTTAAAGGATATAGATATAGTAAAGGAAGAAGTCAAAGGGATGGGGAATGTTGACGGTATAAGAACATTATGTACTGCTATATTTGACGTATTTAATGCTATGTTTGGAGAAGGAACTGATAAAAAAGTTTTTGGAAATAGAGTTAATTTATTGATTTGTTTAAAGACATTAGAGGAATTTGTTCTAAAAATGAAAGAGCAAGAGAAGGAAATGGATAAATTAATGAATAAGTATTCTCCTAATAGAGCCGCTAGGAGAAGTAAAAAATAATGAATTTACTTATTGATGTTGTTCCAACTACTGTAGATATAGAGGGGACAGATTATGAGATTAATAGTGATTTTCGTATTTCTATTTTATTTGAATTATTAATGCAAGATAATTCTATAGGAGAAGAAGAAAAAATATGCAGAGCTTTAGGGTTATATTATTCTATTATACCTGAAAATATTAAAGAAGCTATAGAACAAATACTATGGTTTTATAGATGTGGTAAAGATATAAGAAATCAAAAAGGAAATGGTAAAGGTAAAAACGTAACTCAAATTTATAGTTTTGAATATGATGATGACTATATCTATGCTGCGTTTTTGGATCAATATAATATTGATTTACAGGATATAGAGTATTTGCATTGGTGGAAATTTAAAGCTATGTTTAAAGCTTTAAAAGGGGATAATGAGATAGTTAAGATAATGGGTTATAGAAGTATGGATTTATCTAAAATTAAGGATAGAGAGCAAAAGTCTTACTATAAGAAGATGCAAGAACTTTATCAAATTCCTATATCTAAAGGTGAAAGAGAGAAGTTAGATGAAATAACTGCAGTTTTGTTAAATGGTGGAGACTTGAGTAAAGTATTGTAAGTATTTGAGAAGGTGATTATTATAGATAATATACGTTGTATAAATTGTAATCAGTTATTGTTAAAAGCTGATTATATTAAAGGGGAGATTAAATGTCCTCGATGCAAAAATATAAATAAATTAGAGATTAAACAAAAAGACAGAGCTTAGAGCCACACCTATGAGTAGTGAGCCAATGCCTGCTTTTTTTATTTTATAAAGAAAGTAGGTGAGTAAATGGCTGATGGAAGAATTATAATTGATACCGAAATAGATAGCAAAGGTGCAGAGAAAGATTTAAAAGCATTTAATGGCAAACTGGGAAGCTTGGTAAAAACAGGGGTAAAATCAATAACTGGATTAATAGCTGGAGCTACTGCTGCCTTAGGTGGGTTAAGTGCCATAGGGTTGAAATTTAATTCTGATATGGAAAACTACTTAACTAACTTTGAGGTTATGTTAGGAAGTGCAGAGGCAGCAGTAAAGCACGTTGAAGATTTAAAAAAGTTTGCAGCCAAAACACCTTTTGAAATGACAGATTTAGCGAATGCAAGCAAACTTATGCTTCAGTTTGGAGCAGATGTTAATGATATAATGCCTAATCTTCAAATGTTAGGAGATATTTCACTGGGGAATAGTGAAAAATTTCAAAGTTTAGCTTTAGTATTTTCACAAGTTCAATCACAAGGTAAGTTGATGGGACAGGATTTACTTCAAATGATAAATGCTGGATTTAATCCATTACAAATAATATCAGAGAAAACGGGTAAATCAATGGCAGAGCTAAAGGAAGAGATGGCTGATGGTGCTATAACTTATGAAATGGTAGCAGAAGCTATGAAAGTTGCTACATCTGAAGGTGGAAGATTTTATCAAGGGATGGAAAAACAATCCCAAACGATGACAGGGTTAATGTCTACGCTAAAAGATAATGCAACTTCTTTAATTGGAGATGTATTTCAACCTATAAGTAATAGTATTAAAAATGATATATTACCAGCTGCTTTGAGGTATGTAGATGAATTACAGAAAGCTTTTGAAAGTGATGGGATAACCGGCGTTGTATCAAAATTTGGAGAAATAGGCGGAGAGATAGTTTCACAACTTGCTAATTCACTACCTAAAATAGTTGATATGGGTGTAAATATAGCGCAGAGCTTTATAACTGGCATAAAAAATAATCTACCAGCTATAGCTACTGGTGCTATTAATATAGTAATGTCTTTAGTTAATGGAATAATAGAAATGTTACCAATGCTTTTAGAAGTAGGGTTACAGGCGCTGATAACTTTAGGACAAGGAATAGCACAAAACTTACCTACGTTAATTCCAACTATAGTAAATTTAATTATTTCTATGTGCGATATGATAATTGAGAATTTACCATTAATTATAGATGTAGCAATAGATATTATATTGGCCTTAGTACAAGGGTTAATTAATGCCTTACCAACATTAATTGCAGAAGTACCAAGGATTATAAATAGTTTTGCTAGTGGGATATATAATGCTTTGCCACAGATACTCAAAGCTGGAGTAGATATAATAGTGATGTTAGTTAAGGGACTAATAGATAGTATTCCTATTATAATTCAAAATTTACCCCAAATAATTATGGCTATTATAAATGCTTTTACTTTAGTAAATTGGGCGAGCATAGGTAAAAACTTAATTTCTGCTATAGGTAGTGGAATAAAATCAATGGTATCTAATATAGGTACAATAGCTAAGTTTACTGCTGAAAGTGTTGTGAATGGAATAAAAGGTATATTTTCAGCTGGAGGTAGTATAGGTAAAAACTTAATAAGCTGGATAGCTAACGGTATTAGTAGTTCTATAGGGAATTTACTTCAAGCAGCTAGAAATGTTGCGATATCTGCTATAAATGGCATAAAAAATATATTAAGTTGGGATAGTGCTGCTAGTATTGGGAAAAACCTTATACAAGGTCTTTGGAATGGTATTTCTAATATGGGCGGTTGGATTCTAGATAAAATAAGTGGTTTTGCTAGTAGTATAATTGGGGGAATTAAAGGAGTCTTTGGAATTCACTCTCCATCTCGTGTAATGAGAGACTTAATAGGTACCAATATAGTTAAAGGTATAGGGGTAGGTATAGATGTAGAGACTCCTAACTTAGAAAAAGATATTGATGCAAATATGAGTGATTTAGTTGCTAAAATGAAAGGGATAGTAGATTATGAAACTACTATGACTACTGCAAGAGTTGTTGCTTATAATAATAGTTTAAGTGATGGAGTTGAAGAAAGTGATACTAAGTCAGGTAAACAAGTGATAGAAAATCATATACATGTTGATATTGAAGGGAAAGAAGTTGCCTATGCAATAGCTCCATATCAAGACATATTAGCTGAATATGGTGAAGGGAGGTAAAGTAAGTGTTAAAAGAAGGTGAATTATATTTTAATGGAAATAGAAGTTTAAATCTTAATTTATTCTTAGAAAACTATCCTTCTATTCCTATAACTAATGAGGAATATGAAGAAGTACCCATAGAAGGTAGGAATGGAAAGTTAATAATTAATAAAGGAACTTATCCTGATAAAAAAATACCGTTCACATTTACTATTTTATCTCCAAGGATTGAAATTGACTTTGAAAGAGTTTATGAATGGCTTACTGAAATTGAAGATAATAGACTGATATTTGGTAGGAGAGATAGATGTTATAAGGTAAAGAAAGTTATTTTCGGAGATATACAGAAAGAATTTAGGAGCATAGGTGAATTTGATGTAACTTTTATATGTGAGCCTTTTGTACAGGATCTTGAGGAAACAGTACATGAAATAACTACTAGTGGATATAAAATCTACTATAATGGTAATGCTCCAGGAGACACTTTGATAAAAGTTTATGGAAGTGGGAATATACAATTAACTATAAACGGTGAAACAATGCAAATAAATAATGTCACTGATTATGTAGAAATAGACAGTGATTTACTGCAAGTAAGAAACCAAGATGGAACCTCTAAGGATAATGATGCCTTAGGGGATTTTATTTTATTTACCAAAGGTGAAAATGTGATTTTTTATTCAGGTACAGTAACAAAAATAATAGTGGAATATACCACAAAATATAAGTGTTAGGAGGAATATAAATGAAAAAACAAATAAAGGTAGCTTATTTCCCTTCTAATACTGAAAAAAATAAAGTTTTAAGTAGTAACGGTAAAAGTCTAGATAGGTATTGCATTAAATGTATTCCTGATGAAGATGTAAGCACAGGTAATTATATTGTTGATTTGAAATTTTTAATTGATGATAATATCCAAGACCTATTACAGGAAGAAGTAATTTTAAAAGTTCTATTGGATTATGGAAATGAAATTTTTAGAATAAGTAAAGTAACAGTAGGAACTAGATATATAGATGTAGTTGCTAGACAAATAACTATAGCTGATTCTTTGACATTATGGCTAGAAGATGTAAGACCTACAAACTTAAATGGTCAAGCTGCAGTATCTTGGTTGTTAGATAAAGCAGAAGGTAAGAAGGAAATACAAATTGTTTCAGATATAGATACAGTTGCTACAGCATATTATCAAAGAATATCATTATATAAAGCCTTACATGATAATGATAACTCTTTCTTAAATCGTTGGGGTGGAGAAGTCCAAAGACGAGGATATACTATTTATATTAATAAGCGTATTGGAACCGATAGAGGATTTACTATTAGAGAGGGTAAAAACCTTACTGGATTTGAAAGTACTTCTAATATAGATAAATTGGTTACTAGAGCGAGAGGACAAGGGTACAATGGAATATTAGGTAATTATATAGATAGTCCTTTAATAGGCTCTTATAATCGAATATACACTAGCGTAATTAAATATGATGATGTTAAGGTTAAAGATGAGTATTCTGAAGAAGGTTATGATGATTTAGAACAGGCTCAATCCGAGCTTGATAGAAGAATAGAAGAAGAGTTTTCTAAAAATGATATAGATAAAATTAAGGCTAGTTATACTATTAATTTCGTTCAATTAGAAAAGACAGAAGAATATAAAAACTATGTAGTAGCAGAAAGATTATTTATAGGTGATGATTGTAGAGTTTACCTTCCTAAGTTAAATATAGATATAAAAGTAAGAGCTATGTCTAAAAAATATGATGTTTTAGCTCAAAAAACTAAGGAAATTAAGTTAAGCAATTATATAGAAGCTAAACCTTTAAGCATTAAGCAAATAACGGAAAGGTTAGAGTCTATGGACAGTACAGAAACTATTCTTCAAATTGCTAAGGATAATGCAACTGCACTGATAAAAGGTGGACTTAAAAACTCTTATGTAATAGTTAGAGAAAATGAAATTCTAATTATGGATACTAAGGACATTAATACAGCAACTAATGTTTGGAGATGGAACGCTGGAGGTTTAGGACATAGTAGCAATGGTTATTATGGAACTTATGGAACTGCTATTACTCAAGATGGAGCTATAGTAGCTGATTTTATAACAACTGGGGTGTTAAATGCAGCTTTAATTAAAACAGGATTAATAACATCTACCAATGGAAGGATGGTTATAGATGTAGATAATGGAATAATTTCTAATGGAGCTAATGGATATTCAACTATTATGGATAGGGGAGGACATATATTTCAATCAGAAGGAGAAAATGTTGGGGCTGTTCGTTCTAGTAGTTTCCCAAGTAATAGAAATATAAATGGATTAAGCATGGTGGCTATGGAACAGGGGGACTATGTAGATATTGGATATACTGATTCTAGCGAAATAGATGAGAATTCAACATTTATTCCCGTTATAAGGTATGCTAAGAGTAAGCATGAATTGTTAGGTAATTTTATAGGAATACAATTAAAAGCAAATACTAGACTAGATTATGGAAGTGCATTATATTTTAAAAATAATTCGAACTACGACTACGACAGTATTATGTATGCATCTACAGGAGGACATATCTGTAGTTTTGGTGATAATGGATTAGTTTTTGGTTATAGAGAAGGAGATTCTAATACAATAGCTATGCAAATAAATGAG
>NZ_JACOOP010000055.1:0-21791 GCF_014287725.1 Clostridium sp. NSJ-49
TCAATTTTATTGTAGGTTTGTTTACCATACAATAAAAAATTCAAACTTATATAATTTTCAAAGAGCGAGCAATTCTATGAAAAATCAAGCTATTTTTTCATATCAACTTAACAGATTCTATAAATTTATAATAATTACAGCTTTCCATTATAGTAAGTTTTTTTTATTTCAAAATAGAAAGCTTATATAATTAGAAAAATTAAAAAAGCTGGATAAGAACGGATTATCTCCGCATCTTATCCAGCATATTTACCAATGTAATATATACCCTCCGATGAACACAAAGTATATTCAATTATATTAATTAATTTATCAATATAATTATTATGCTAATATTTTCAAAAAAGACAAGTCTATTTTTAATATTTGAACTACTATTAATGCTTACTTTTATTAATAGCAAGCTCAAATTCTCCGTTCTAATTATTATACTTTTAAAGTCATCCTAGTACCTACTCCCCCTAAACTCTAATCATTTAATTTTAGCTTTCTAATTAATTTAATTACATATTTAAATATATGTATTAAAAATGATATTCCTGGTAAAAATATTATTGGTGATTATTATGTTTAATTTAATTTATGTTATACTAGGACTTTATTTTATTAGTCTCGTTGTAACTGTTTTAAAAGAATATTACATGAAAATGAAAAGTACTCGTACTAAAGAAAAAACTCACTTAGTTACAAAACTTTTCTCTAAGTTTAAAAATACTTTATCAGAAAAAAACAATATTTTCGTACTAAAGCATAATAAAAAAGAATTATCTGAAGACACTATTGAATTTAATCCAATAGTCTTATCAAAAGAAAAACGTCATTTAGCATTCGAAAATGCTAAATATATGTGTGAAGAATGTGGTAGTATTGCAAATATTGATGTATATAATATTAATTCTTCTGGTTCAGATGAAAACTTAAAGGTACTTTGTAAAAAATGCTCTGAAGAATACTGTGCTAAAATGAATCTACACTACGATTAATAATAAATCGAAAAAGATTTTATTTAGTTGCAAGTGACAATTGGCAAGTTATACATGGAGATTGATTTTATTCCGTAACTTGCCACTTGTCATTTTTAATTTTTAGCTAAAAAGATTTTGTTTTAACCTTGATTTTTCTCTAAATCTACTCCAAATATAAATTTAAACTTGTGATTTTCTTCTCCTGAAATAGTAAACTCTTCATGAACAGGAGCTCCCCATGTATCATCTCCTCCTACTCCCATTTGTTCTTGTGATACACGAATTATAGTATGATATACCGGTGGTAATTCAAAACTATGCGCTGCATTTTCTATCTCATGTGGAGTATATGGTAATGCACTAAAGTTAAGATTGTCACCTTTAAATATTAAACCAAACCCATTATCTGAAAATACCTTTGCATATCTAACATCTGATTTATTTCCATACTCTTGAGGTCTTAAATATGGCACTAAGTCATTTACACACCCTTCATATATTCCTATTTTACATCCATCTTTTCTATCTGTATAATTATCACTTGGCCCTCTTCCATACCATAATACTTTATCTAAATCTGATTTTAATGTAAACATCATACCAAATTCAGGTATATTAGGAATTCCCTCAGTTCCAAAATACTCTCCTGTTATCTCTATAGCTCCATTCCTTTTAACAAGATATTTAACATCTACTTTTACTTTATCTAGCATAGGTAATTTATAACTATAGCAAACTTCTACACCTTCTTCTAATTCATTATAATATTCCATAGAAGCTTTTCCATAAAGACTAGCAAGTTTCCATATACTATTATCAAAAGTCATTCCATTTGCAATATCATTATCCACTGGTGCTCTCCAAAAGTTTAGTTTAGGTCTTTCTAATATATACTCCTTATTATCAAATAAATAAGAAACTAATCCTCCTTTAATTCTTGAGAATAATGCTCTAAAATTTTCTCCATGGATGCCTACGTGAATATCTCCATCCACAATAGAAAGTACTCCCTCATATTCTTTTTTATCTTCTTTTACTACATAAAGTACTTTTTGTTCAAAAGCAATTTCATAGCCTTCTTCTGCCCATATTTCATCTTTACTTAAACAGAAAGAAACTGTTAAAATATATTCTCCAGTATTATTTCTTCTTTCAAATGGTATCTTAATACTTTTCTCGCTAATTGGAGCCAAATCTATAATAGTAGTATTCCTATCTATTTCCACTCCATCTCTAGTTAAAATAAAGGAACATTCATATTCATTTAGATTAGTAAACAGGTTTTTATTTTTTATATTAATTTTATCTTCAAATATATCTATCTTTATATTTTGATAACAATATTTAACCTCAGGCATCTTAGGAGTTATTTCTCTATTAGCAAATACTAATCCATTACCACAGAAATTATAATCTGTTGGTCTATCTTCAAAATCTCCTCCATATGCTAAGAACTTTTCACCATTACAATTTTCCTTTACTATAGCTTGATCTATAAAATCCCATATAAATCCACCTTGATATATTGGATCTTCCTCTGTTAATTCTGTATATTTGTATAATGCTCCTAAAGAATTTCCCATAGCATGTGCATATTCACAAAGTATCATAGGTTTATCTCTATGAGTCTTTAAAAACTCTTTTATATCCTGTACCTTCGTATACATTTGGCTTTCAATTTGTGAAGTATCATTATATCTTCTATCATGGAATATACCTTCATAATGAACAAGTCTCGTGTTATCTTTTTCTTGTAAAAACTTACTCATCTTGTAGATATCTTCTCCACCAAAAGACTCATTTCCACAAGACCAAATTAATATAGATGGATGATTTTTATCACGCTCATACATAGAATTAGCTCTATCTAGTAATAGAGGCACCCATTCCTCTTTATCATTTGGAAGTATATTGGCATCAGTATATTCTCTCACCCCAGTACATAATCCCCAGGTACCATGAGACTCAAGATTTACTTCATCAATAACATAAAGTCCATACTCATCACATAGTTCATAAAATCTAGTATTGTTAGGGTAATGTGATGTTCTAACGGCATTTATATTATTTTGCTTCATAGTTTTTAAATCCCAAATCATATCCTCTTCTGAAACTACTCTACCACTATTACAATTGAACTCATGACGATTAACTCCATTAAATACAATTCTCTTTCCATTTAACTGCATTATTCCATCCTTCAGTTCAAATCTTCTAAAGCCTACTTTTTGCATTACTGTTTCAACTACTTCACCATCTTCAATTAATAATATTTTTAGAGTATATAAAAATGGAGATTCCGCACTCCATAAATTAGGCTTTGCTACTTTCATCTCTAAATCTACAGTTATATCTTTATTAATAGATATATTCTCTTTTTCTCCACTTGTAATAACTTCATCATCTCTATCTAATAGTTCGTATTGAACTATTATTTCTTCATTTCCATTAAGTAATAAATTAGCTTTCAATATTCCATTTTTATAATTATCATCGATTTCTGTAATTACTTTCATATCATATACATGAACTTTAGGCACACTATACATAAATACATCTCTAAATATCCCTGAAAACCTCCAGAAATCTTGATCCTCAAGCCAACTTCCTGAGCACCACTTATATACTTGAACAGCTATTTTATTTAATCCAACCTTCAGAACCTTACTTACCTCAAATTCTGAAGGTGTAAATGTATCTTCACTGTACCCTATAAATTCTCCATTTATATATAAAATAAATGAACTTTCTACACCTTGGAAAGATAAATATATCTTATTCTGATCTTTTAAATCATCCTCTGTTAGCTCTATAAACTTAACATAGCTTCCCACTGGATTAAAATTTTCCGGTGCTTGTCCAACAGATACATCTTCACATCCATCCCATGGATACATTGTATTTACATATTGAGGTCTATCATATCCTTGCATTTGAATATGCCCCGGCACCTTCATATCATTCCATTCATCAACATCAAAATCTTCTTTATAAAAATCTTTTTCTACCTTATCTAAATTTTCACTATAACTAAACTTCCAATTACCATTTAAAGAATATCTAAAAATATTTTCTCCTTCAAAATAATGGTCCGAATGTGCTTTACACCTATTAATTTCAAATATTTTAGGATTGTTTAATATAGATTTTATATTTTCCATAATTGTCACCTCTTATAAAACTAGTCTTCAAAAAAAGTATACTTAAACTTTAACTTTAATTAAATCACCTTAAATTTATACGCAATATTATAATATTTTATAGCAAAATATTGCATTTTGAAAATCATTAGCTATTATTACCCTAAGTGGTATTAAAAACAAAAACTTCATTGAATTCTCTTCAACGAAGTTTTTTAATTTACTCATTATAACTTTATAACTTTTCCTTTATATAATCTACTTTCCTCAGCAGCTAAAGCTATTAAATGGCTTTGTATAGCTTCCAACGCACTACTCTTACATTCATTATTTCCATCTAAAGCTACTAGTGAAACAAAATCTTTCATCATAGATACATCACTTCCACTATGCCCTGTTGCTGGTACATGTAATTCTATCTTCGTAGTGCTTCCAGTCACAAAATCAACTACTTCAATAGTATTCTCTTCCATATTACCTCTAATTTGACCTTTAGTTCCCATAATATTTATTATACGTTCACACTTATTACTAAAAGCACACATAGTAAAGCTAACTGTTACTCCATTTTCATATTGAAGATTAACAACTTGATTATCTACTACATCATTATCACAATGATATACACATCTTCCATATGGTCCTTTTTCTAACTCTTTTAATATACCTTGTCTTGAAGTGTCTAAACTTACAACCTTAGCAAATCCATCAGTATAAGCCTTAGGATGCTCTAAATAAAATCTTGGTGCAAAAAATGGACAATTATCTCTTTCACTACAGCCATCCATACAATATTTAGGTGCATCTTTTGGCGCATTATCCTTTGTAAAATGTAGTAAATTACCATAGCTACTTACACTTTTACATCTGCTACCAACAAGCCAAGTAATTATATCCATATCATGACAACACTTTTGTAATATAATTGGACTACTTAACTCTTTATTTCTCCAATTACCACGTACAAAGCTATGTGCCATATGCCAATATCCTATACTTTCTATATGTTGAATAGTAGCTAATTTCCCTATCATACCTTTATCTATAATATCTTTTATCTTAGTGAAAAATGGTGAATATCTAAGTACATGACATATACTTAAAACTTTATCACTTTGTTCTGCTAAATATCCTATTTCTATTAATTCTTCTTTATTAGGACTCATAGGCTTTTCGCATAAAATATGATATTCTTTTTCAAAGGCTTCCTTAACTGGCTCATAATGCATTGTATCTTGAGTACAAATTAAAATGCAATCTGCCATTTTAGGCTTTGATAATAATTCTTTCCAATCTGAGAAACAATTTTCTAAAGGTATGTTATGTTGTTTTCTAAAATCTTCTCTTCTATCTTCTCTTGGTTCTGCCACAGCCACAAACTTTAATTCATTTGGATAGTTTAATGCATATGAAGCATATGCTTCTACCCCTCTTTGCCCTGCTCCAACTAAAACAGCTGTTACTTGCTTCATATGTCATTTCCCTCTTTCATCGTTATTTCGATTACAGTATCTATATCATCTGGTAGTTTGTAAGTAAAATGAGGTATCTCACCAAGGGTTGCAAAAGGAATATCTTCATAAGCAGCAGTTACCCAACTTTCACCTCTTTTTACTTCAGATCCATCTGCTAAACGTCTCATTAACTTAATATCCTTACCACTTATCCCTGTTAATGCTAATGGCCCTATTGGACATTCAAAAATATGCGCATATATCTTATTATCCTTTTTGGTGTATCTTCCCCATTCCGGCTTATCAACATTTAATGCACTACATCTATAAATAGAATCTTTATTTTTACTCATCCACTCTCCAATTTCTCTTAGTTTCTTTTTACTTTCATAAGGTATTCTTCCATTTGCATCAGGTCCGACATTTAAAATCATATTTCCATTCTTACTAACACATTCAACTAATTTTCTTATTATTAGATACGTAGGCTTGTACTCAAAATCTGTTGATGAATATCCCCAATTGTTATTCATCGTCATACATAATTCCCATGGAACAGGCTTTCCTAAAACATTAGTAATTCCTTGTGGCGGAATTATCTGCTCAGGACTTGCAAAATCTCCAGAATAAATGCTCGGCTCCTCTTCGACCATACTTCCAAATCCTTCTCCAGATGTTTCTAAACGATTATCAATAATTACATCCGGTTGCTTTTCTCTAACCATCTTTATAAGATCAGTTGCTTTCCACTTTTCTCCCATCATATCTTCATAAGAAAAATCAAACCATAAAATATCTAACTTTCCATAGTTAGTTACAAGCTCTTTAACTTGCCCATGCATAAATTCTAAATATCTATCAAAATCTACTTCTTCACCTTTATATTCTAAATTATCACGCATCGGATGAAATGCATCCCCATATTTAGGATAATCTTTATGGGACCAATCTATTAGTGAAAAGTATAAACCAACTTTTAGTCCTTCTTCTCTAACAGCTTCAACAAACTCTTTAACTAAATCCTTTCTAACTTTAGTGTTAGTAGATTTATACTCTGTAAGCTTTGAGTCAAATAAGCAAAATCCATCGTGATGCTTTGCTGTTAAAACAACATATTTCATTCCTGCTTCTTTAGCCAATCTTGCCCATTCTCTAGGATTATATTCAGTAGGATTAAATTCTTCAAAGTACTTTCTATATTCATCTACAGTCATTTTTTCTTTACTCATAACCCATTCCCCACGAGCTGGGATAGCGTATAATCCCCAATGAATAAACATCCCAAATCTATCATTTCTAAACCATTCAGTTCTAGTATACATATCAACCATATATTCTCTCCTGTTCAAATTAATTTCTTTTAATTTCCCCAAACTTCAAGCTCTACAAAATGATTATCTCCATTTTCACCTACATTACTCATCGAATACACTCTTATATATCGAGCAACATAGCTATCAATACCTAAGTTTTTATCTCTAACGCTAAACTCTTTTCCTGTGGAATCTTCATTGTAATCACCATCTATGCCATTAATCGACTTTAACCATTCTGGTGTATCATTTGGCCACATTACACTTAAAGGATCGTTACATGAATTCCATAATACAAAAGTATCATCTTCATTTGAAAAGTTAGGATCATTTGACAATAAAACAATTGTTTTTGAATATTGTCTATTATCTGTATAATATCTCCACAAATTAACTTTATTTATGTTATATTCTTTTTCTAAATCTGTTTGAATCCATCTAAATCCCTTTTTAACATCTGAATATCTCTCTGCTGTCTTATTACCATCAGTTATTAAGGTTAATGGTCTATGTCCTTCTCCTGTTGTTACACTTGCATTATCATCCATAGTTACATTTTTCCCTAAGGCTACATTGGAAACTTCTTCAGGCTTTGTAGAAACCCCATCTGCTACTATATCTAAATCAACTTGTCCATTATGAACTATAGTAGCTTTAAAAATTTCTGTTTCTTGGTCCCATTCTTCTGAAACAGTGTAAGGTCTATCTAATGTTGTTTGATTTTCTTTATTATTGTATATAATAGTAGGTCTTTCAGATGTCTTAACTGATATAGTTGTTGTACGCATTACATTGTCATTTCTATCTTTTAATATTCCACCATTAGTTAACACATTATCCCCTTGAAGAATAGGTGAACCATTCTCATCCACTTGCAATCCTAAATTTGACCATATCCAGTTACGCAATCCAAATTGAGGAGTATATGCATTTTTATCACTATATTCTCTCCAGTAAAAATCACTCGGACCTCTTAAGTTCCACCAATTACTTCCTCCTGCAGGAAGCTCAGCAGTACTTGTATCATTTTTATCTATTTGGTAATTATTAATATATAAATTTATACTATTATTCTCTTTTTCTGTGAAAATACCATAGACATGTCCTTGTGACTCTACATTTAACCAGTTTATATTCATATTATTTGGCTTAAACTTACTTGCCCACACTTGATCTTTCATATATAAGGTTCCATCCCACTCCTTATACCCAAACCACCACCAAGTTTCATTACTTCTATTTAAATAGGCGTTACTTTCTATATACTCTTGTGGATATTTACTATCATAGTATTCCTTACCAACTTTTTCACTTATCACCTCGGAATTTGGTGCAACTCTTTGTAACTCTTCAAGATTGTCTATATGGATATTTTGTGGTATTATTGGTATTATTCCATACCTTCCTGTATACGGAAAGATATCTCCATCTATTCTTAAATGATTTGTACCATCCTCCATATAAATTCCTTCCCAAGCTTCAACACCATCTGCAATAACCTTTATCTCTCTTCCTAACTCTTCTTTTGTAGGTATATTTATTTTTCCATTTAAAATACGTTCAAAAAAAGGAAGTATTGCATATTGTTCGGTAGCAATCCTGCTAGAAGTTAATGTAGAATCATCTAATGGCTTAGATGGATCAGTAATTGAATTATTAAACCAACCTGCCTCATTACTAAAAACTGTTGCTCCATAATTAGTAACTCTTACAAGACTTTGTGCTGTTTTACTATCTGGATACTTAGATATATTTTCCCAGCTTTGTCCTCCTCCATTATTATGAAGGCCCCAATGCCACCAATCTGAAGATACTCCCCAGTTATCACAATAGCCTGCTAACCATAACCCATAAAATAATGAATCTGTAGCTGGATGTCCAAATGACTCCTTATTTAATAAAATAATATTTTTAGAATTACTTTTCATAGTATCTAATAAATTATTTTGTGGACTCATACTCCCTACTGGATATACCTTACTTGTTCCATCATGTTTTCTATTCTCTAACCATCTATTAATCATTGGTATTGAATTATCTTGATCTCTATTAGTATCCATCCATAAAAAGTACATACCATTTTTAGAACATAATTGAATTAATTCTGATAAATAATATGAATGATTCCCATCTTGATCTCCATCATACCACTCAGCTGAATTGTATAGTTCAGCAGCGTTTAATCCTAAGAAATACTTACTATTAGTTTCAGCTATTATGTTTTCCCAATATTCTATTGATATCTGTTGACTTTGACGAGTTTCTCCGTTTAATGCTTGAAGAAAATAATATATGGGGGTTTTTATACCTTCACCACTTCTATTGTATTCTTCAATCTTCTTAATTTGTTTACTATAAAATTCCATAATTTTAGAATTATTTTTATTTATATCATCATTTTGTATTACAATAGCTGCATTACTCCTAAACTCTACAGGTATGGTTTCCCACATACTAATAATGTCATCTTGTGCATAAGCTTTTATTGTATAAATTGGATTTTCATTATTTATTATCTTTTTTAATTTCACTTCATTATTTGATGCAAAAGCATTTCTTGAACTTATTAATAACACTGTAATTAAACAAATAATTAATACCTTTATAAACTTTGACACTCTCCCCATTTTCCACCTATCCTTTCACTGCTCCACCTGATAAAGCCTCAACAAAATACTTAGAGCAACAGCAGAATAAAATAATTGGAGGAATTACAATTACAACTATTGCTGAAAATAGACCATTATAGTTTGTACTAAAACTAGTTGTAAATTGAGAAAGCAATGCTGGTACTGTTAATTTTTCTTTATCTATTAACACCATAGAAGACCAATAATACTCGTTCCAGTTATTCATAAATGCTAATACTGCCGCTGTCATAATCCCTGGTCTAGCTATAGGAAGGATTATCATTGTAAATGTCTGAAAAAAGTTACATCCATCTATAAAAGCTGCCTCTTCAATTTCTTTTGGAATTGTTGCAAAGTAATTTTTAATTATAAAAAAGCTAACAGCTATTCCACTACATGTATAAATAAAGATTAACCCACTATGTTTATTGTGCATTCCCATATTATTTACTAAATTATAAACTGGAAATGTCATTGCTGTTGCTGGTATAAACATTGTAGATAACAATAAAGCTGTTACTATACCTTTTCCTTTAAACTCAGTTCTCGCTACAACATAAGCAGATAAAGATATCATTGTAATACTTAAAATAACTGAAGTAAGTGACACTATTATACTGTTTCCAAAATAACGAAGTATGTTCATATCTCTAAATACACTAACATACCCATCAAATACAAGTTTGCTTGGCAATGCAAATCCAGGTTCAGCTAATGGATCGCCTTTAAAAGATGATATAACCACCCATACTAATGGAAATAAGGCTATAATTGACATAAGTATCATTCCAACATATACAGATATCTTTCCACCTTTTGATAACCCACTAATAGTAAGTTTTTTACGCCTTTTAATCTTCATCAGTTCCATTCCTCCTTCTTTCTACTTTTAAATAACAAATTGATTACTATAATAATAACCAGTCCACCCAATATTTGTATTACTCCAACTGTATTAGCACGGGCATATTGAGTTCTAGAGCTTGTTATAGCTAGTTCACGAATTATATAACTAATACTCTTAGTTCCTGCTGCTCCTTGCGTCAGGAAATATACCTCGTTATATAATAAGAATCCAGCTGTAGCAGCTAAAATTGTTACTGTTTTTATAGTATCTTTTATTAGTGGTAAAGTTATATACCACTCTCTTTTCCATCCAGTTATATTATCTAAGGTTGCAGCTTCATATATTTCAGTTGGTATTGCAAAAATTTGACCTAATATCATTATCGTAGATGAACCTGCAAATAAAATATATGAAAATGTCATTGCCCAAAAGTTAACTTTAGGTAATAACAGTATATTCTGATCAAATCCTGGCACAAATAGCTGAATTATTTGGTTTATAACTCCAAACCTCGGATTATATATTTGTAAAAATATAAGTCCCATAGCAGCTGTAGAAATTATATTGGGAATAATATAGACATTTCTAGCAAATTTCCATCCAGGTAAACTTTTCGATAACATTATAGCTACTGTAACAGCTATAGGAACCTGGATTACAACCCCACATAAGGCCCAAGCCATAGAATTTCCTAATGCTTCCCAAAAGTATGGATATTCATTAAGAATATATTTATAATTAGTAAATAGTTCCTTCCCTTTATAAAATTCAGGGTTTAAAATATTGGAATAATCCCATTTTGCAAAAGATGTTGCAAATACTGTTAATATAGGATATAGATAAAATAAACAAAAAGCACATAATGTCGGTAGTAAAAAAAGAAAAATCCATAATTTCTTTTTACTCCTTGCTGATGCCATACTATTTCTTTTAACCTTAACTTTTAAATCACTTTTTTCCTTAGCTTGTAGCTTATCTAAAGATAACATAAAATCCTCCTTATAAAAGTATAGGATGAGTCCATCCTATACTTTTTTATTATTACTCTATAAGTGCAACTAGTTCACTTTTTAACGCTTCAAATTTAGCATCTATATCTACTCCTGCTACTGAACATTCAATTAGCTTATTTGCTATTGCAGTTTGAATATCTCCACCCCATGCAGAATCAATAGTTTTTACTATAGTTTTTGCATTATTTGCTTGATCACAAGCTTCTGCTAATAATATAGCTGTTGGATCATTCTTTTCCTTTGCTAAATCATTTATGTTTAAGCTAGAATTACATGGATTAGCTCCAACTTCTAAGAATATCTTCTTTTGAACTTCTTCGCTTGTCATATATTTTACAAATTCTAAAGCTAATTCAATTTTAGCTTCATCCATCTTACTACCTATTGTTAATCCTCCACCTGCTGAAGAAAGTGCTACATTTCCTGGGAATATAGCTGGTTTAATGTTATCCTTTTCTGCAAATCCACCAGCTGCCCATACCCCATTAAAGAATACTGAAGATTTCCCATCTGAGAAATCAGCTGAGAAATCATTTGCTGAAGAACCTGCATTAGCTGATCCATTTTCTTGATCTAAAGTCGCTATTGTCTTAAATGCTTCTGCAAATTCCTTTGATTCAATAATTTCTTTCGATAATTCCTTATCTAATAATTCTGGTTTAACTTGTCCTAAATAAGCATTAAAGCAACGGATAGATCCTTGACCTGATCCATATGCATAATTTCCATCTTGTCCATTTTCTCTTACAGTTACCATAGCCTTGCCAAAATCATCCCAATTATTCCATGTTTGTGGTAACTCTGTATTGGATTCTTTCATAAGATTTTCGTTATACCAAAAACCTAATGTTAATAATTGATCATGAACTGTATAGATTGATCCATCGATATCATTTTGAGTATAATTAATACCTACCGCATCTTTCAAATTCTCTGAATCAATATATGGTTTCATATCATATACTAAACCTTGTGTTATAGCCGCTAATGATACTGGATTTCCAGCTAAGTCAATCATGTCCGGGAAATTACCACTAGCTACTTTATTGTTCATTATATCTAAATAATTTTCTACTGCTATTGGTTTAAATGTAACATCTCCACCTTCATGTTGTTTAGCAAAGTCGTCATAAATATCCCTCATAACCTTAGCCGCTGGCCATTCACTTTCTTCATGAAAATATCCATGATAGAATTCTAGAACATTTGAATTATTAGAAGTTTCACTACCTACTTCCTCTGTCCCTTTATTTCCACATCCTACGAATAAACCTGTTGCCATTACCATTGTTAATAATACACTCAATACTCTTTTTTTCATGTTATCTCTCCTCCCTTATTACATATTTATAATATCAAGCGAGCTTTTTAAACTCCATGTAAAACGTTTACTTGTTTTTGTACTCTATTTATATTTTTTATAAAAAGAAAAAGAAACTCTTAATCTTAAGAATTTCTTTTTTATATTATTTAAAATATTTACTTTTTCTTGTACTATTTTTACCTTTTTGAGTTACTCTGTTTCAATATTTTTCACAAATTCATCTAGTTCTATTTTTCGATTTAACACATCTAAGATATTATTCATAAAATAAACCCTCTTCTTTTCATTCCAGAAGTTCACTGGAATAGGTATATGCATATCTGCATTCTCTACCACATTAACTGCCTCATATAATCTCGGTATACTCTCCCTATATTCTTTAATATTTATTTTAGGATTTATAGGAACTTGGCCCGTTTCCTCTAAAAGCCTATTTTGCACATTATCACTAAGCATATATTTAACTAATTTTATAGAAGCATCTATTCTATCTTGGTCTTTTGTATTTCCAACTATATATCCAATACAAGAAGATTTACTAGCAACTGTTTTACCTGAATTCATTGGAAATGCAGCGTATTTAGCATTTATATTTTGATCTATCATAGAATTGGCCCATACTCCATTTATATATATTGCCGATTTATTATTATTAAAATTATTAAGGCTATCTCTATAAGTGAATTCTTTATTTAAATCAGTTGAGTACTCAAATATAATTTGAAGTTTTTTTAGATTTTCATATAATGTATTATAATTAAGTTCAGCTCGCCACTTATTGTTTATACTATGAAAATCGCCTCCATTAGATGAAACTAGATAATCAAATAACGCTATGCTATTCTCTGAGTTAAAGCATATTGGTACTATATCCTCATTGATATCATCAGCCCAGTTCCTTATTTTCTTACACATATCTAAGAATTCATCCCACGTCTTCGGTGGTTCTTTTATTCCGGCTTGTGAAAATATATCTGCATTATACCAATATCCACTCATTAAAAACACATCTGGTAATGTAAAAATTTCCTTATTATCATTTTCCCAATACTGAATTACTGATTTAGGAATATTACCTTTAAACTCATCATCCTTTTCTATATAAGGAAATAAATTTACTGCATAGTCTTTTTCAACCATAAATTTATAAATTGTATCGTAGCCTATTCCACCTGTAAATATAATGTCAGGCACATTTCCTATTGATATCATATCTATAGCTTTATTAACAGCATCTTCTGATGAAGGCATTGATAATAAATTAATATGTATACCTGGATTTTCTTTTTCAAAGTCTTCATAAATTTTACGCATTGCAATATGGTCTTCTTCCATTGTTCCCCATCCATGAAGCAAAGTAATTTGAATTATCTCTTCATTTAGGTTATTATCGCTACATGAAATGAATAATGACATTAATGCAACAAGCATAATTAATAACCGTATATATTTCCCTCTCATATTATCCCACTTTTCATTTTACTTAATTCTGCTCTTTCAAACTCTTTTGGTGTTAGCCCTGTGTATTTTTTAAATACCCTTGAAAAATAAGCTGAGTCTGAAAATCCTACTAAAATAGCAACTTCATTTATTTTTCTATTATACTTAGCTATATACTCTTTTGACTTTTCAATCTTTTTAATATTTACTACATCAAATAAATTCTTTCCTGTCTTTAATTTATAAATTCTACTTAAATAACTTGAATTAACATGAACTTCATTAGCTATTTCATCTAATGTGATTCTATTGCAATAATTATTATTTATATAATTATCTATATCTCTAATTAAATCATCTCTTCTTTCTTTTTGTTCTAGTACTAGCTTTACTGTATTATTGATAATATCATTAAAGATGTTTTTAAGCTCTAAAACTTTTTTTGTGTTTAATATTTCTGAATCTACATTCCTATTATCAAATATTACCTTATCTAAATCTGCCCCTTGTTCACGCCATATTTTTCTACATGTTGCCAATAAAAGAATTAAACTACTTTTAGTTGTAGCTAATCCGTTTATATTATATAAATTTATTAGCTTATCGAGACTATCTACACTTTCTAAATATCTCCCATTATTAATACTATCTACTATACTGTCTACTATATAAGACTGTTCTTTTCTATTTACATAATTTATCTTTCCTTTTTCAAAGAAAACTACATTATTTCCTCCATCAAAGTTCTGCATTATTTCTTTTAATGTATTTTTATATGCCTTACTAACATTTTCTATTCTAGAGTAAAATCTACTTATACCTATAACAGTCTTAATTCCTAAAAAGCTTTGAGCCAAATTATTAAATTTATTACATAAAAACTCTATCTTTTCCTTCTTATTTATATCTCCCTCAATTATAATACAATATTCGGTTCTACTAACTTTAAAGCTTCTAAAAGTGTTTCCATCAAAAATTGTTTTCATCAAATCAAAAATACTCTTTTGTAAAGTGCTATTAAGCTGAATATTTTCATTAACTATCTGACATAAAACAAGAGAAAAAGAAGGAAATTTTTCATTAAATGAATCATAATAATGTTTATACTCAAAATAATAATCATCAGTAATAATTGAATCTTCTATTAAAATTCTATAAAATAATCTTTCTCCCTGTGGTACTATATTAGCTTTCACCTTTGCTTCCTCTAAGTCTTTCACAATGCGTGAAATTGTGTTAGGTATTTCTTCTAAAATAGCTGTTTTCACTATATAATCATTTACTGAATATAATATTGCTTGCTTTGTATATTCAAAATCTGCATAAGCTGTAAGCAAAACAATTTTTATTTCTGGATAGTGTTCTCTTAAATATGCTACTACTTCTAATCCACTCATTATTGGCATTTTTATATCTAGTATAACTATATTAGGAATACAAACACTAAAATTATCTAATAAGTCTTGTCCATTTTTTGCAGAGTATACTAACTCACACCCTAAAGTATCCCATTTAATTAACTTTTTTAAACCATCTCTTATAAAAACCTCATCATCTGCAATCATTACTTTCCACATGACTTAACTCCTTTACATAGGTAATTTAATAAATACTGAAGTTCCTACCCCAACCTTACTTTCTATATCAATTCCAAAATCATCACCATATAAGTTATTTATTAATTTTTGGGTGTTATATATCCCAACATGAGTATGTTCTTTGTAAGCAACTGTATCATTATAACTCTCCTCTTGATTGAACCCTACACCATCATCTTTAACTTCTATTAAAAGGCTATCTCCATCTTTTCTAATTAATACCTCTATTTTTCCTGAATCTTCTTTCGGTTCTAATCCATGTAGTACCGCATTTTCTACAATTGGCTCTATACTTAATCTAGGTATTAATATTTTTTTTAACTCTTCATCCTCATAAGTTATATTGTACGAAATTTTATCTGCAAATCTGTTACTTTGTAAGAATAGATAAAACTCAACTAGTTCCATTTCTTCTGATAAAGGAATTGTAATTTCTTCTTTTCTAAATATTTTCCCTTGTATTAGCTTCGAAAAAGCATATATCATCTTATGCACTTCATCATTATCAGACATTTTGGCCTTTATACCTATCATAGATAAAATATTAAACATAAAATGTGGATTTATCTGTGATTGTAAATATTGAATTTGAGCTTTTGTAGTTAATAACTGATTTTCATATACCTGTTTTATTAGATAGTTAATCTTATCTGTCATCTCATTAAAAACAAAGCTTATATCTGTTAACTCTTGGGTGTTAAACTCCTCAAGCTTAGTATCAAAGTTTCCTTTTCCAAATTCTCTTATTTTATCTGCTACTATTTTCAAAGGCACAGTAAAACGATATGCAACAAAAAATACAATAGCTGCAATACATAAAAGTAATATAATAATTATTCCCACCATAATCATTATGCTAGATTTTATATAATCATAAATATTAGATTTTGAAACTAATACCATTGTTTTTAATCCAAAAGAGTTTTGCTTTTGAGATACAAAATACTTACTATTTAAGTCTTTTTTATTATCTTCAACATTTACATTCTCTTTATAAATTATTTCATCGTAGATATCTTCGATATTATTTGACTGAACTACTAAACTATCATTACCAACTAATACCCATTTTGAATCATTATACTTTTCAATTTCATTAAATATTTCCTTTATAGCTAAGCTATTTAATTGAACTAGGCAACTTCCTTTTTCAACTAAATATTTATCATAAATTTTAAATATTATATCTACACTACTTTCATTTATCTTAAAATAATATTCACTGTTTTTAGTTAAAAACTTTTTATTTATCTCACTATACTCTTCAGATACTAACTTCAAATGTTCGATAGTTGTAGGGTAAAAAACACTATTGATACTATCCCCATTATTATTAAACAAGAAAATCTGAGTAATAAACGGATAATTTTGATTTACCATATTTCTTTCTGAAAAAAGATTACCACAATAACTTAATCTCTTACTTACTTCTTCTTTGCTATAATTAACATCATTAAAAAAATCAGCCATAATAGAATCATTCCGTATATACGTAATGCTTTCCTCCAAAAATTGCAATTTATTATTAAAATCATTATTTACTCTTTCTACATAAAAAGATATATCCTCTCTAACATTCTTAGAAAATATTCTAGCAAATACACTAGTTAATATTCCACCTTGAACTATCATGGCTACTACACAGGTAAAAACACATAAAACTATTAGTTCCTTTTGCAATGTACTTTTTCGCTTTCTCATTAATAATCTCCATTTTGAAAACATTTTCTTCATCTATATAACTTATTATACATAGTTTTACTTATTTTTACTAATATATCTTTTTTTTGCAAGAAAAAAAAGCCTAAGTATAAATTTTATATACTTAGACTTTTAATAACTTATTATGTTTTCATTTAATTTTACTACTGCTTACAATACTCTACTACTGTACCTAATGCTAAATTAATCATATTCTCAAAAGCATGTTGTCTTTCTTCTACTGTGGCTTTTTCATTAGTTAAAGCGTGATCTGCTACAGTTAAAAGACACGCTGCTTTTTTTCCTGCAACATTTGCATTATGTAATAACGCAAAAGACTCCATCTCTACTCCAAGACATCCGTATGTGTCTCTTATATGGTGTAATACACTTTTCTCCTTTGTATAGAATGCATCAGTTGAATGTATTCTTCCTGTCTTTATATTAATATTTAATTTAGTTGAAACTTCCTTAATAAGAGTATTTAGTTCATTATTTGGATAAACAACATCTTCTTCATATCCACTATAAGTTTTTGCATAGGTGGATTGACTCCAACTACTTTCAACTAGCATTACATCATGCATATTTAACTTTTCACTATAAGCTCCAGTAGAACCTATTCTTATAATAGCTTCCACATCATATTTATTAAAAAGCTCATGAGAGTATATTCCCATTGATGGGCCTCCCATACCTGATGCCATTATAGTTACTCTTACACCTTTATAATATCCTGTAAATCCAAACATATTTCTAACTTTATTTATTTGTACCGCATCTTCTAAATAATTTTCCGCAATAAATTGTGCTCTTAAAGGGTCCCCTGGCATAAGTACAATTTTTGCAATATCTTCTCTATTAGCTTCTATATGTATAGTTCCCATTATTTCTCTCCTCCAAAAATAAAATGCAAAGCGCTTTATTAATGGGACGTTTAAAATGAAAAATGGCAAATTGATAAAAGCTTATTTAATCAGCTTCATCATTAATTTGCCATTCTCTCTTTGTCATTTATCATTAATAACAGAGCTTCGCTCTTAATATTTCTATTATGCTATTACGTTGACATTTCCTTCTGCAATAGCTTCTTTTCTTAATTCATCTTTTTCCATAGCCTTAAAGAATGGATAGTATACTGCTGTCATAAATATTACATTAAATATTGCTAAAGCAAATGCTTTCCAGTCTAATGTTAATAAGAATGCTTGGAATCCTGGTGGTAAGAATCCTGGTGCTTCATATAATGGAAACCCAACTAATCCTGTTGACATAGCTAAGTAATTTAATCCTGCAACTATTACTGGTCCAAATACGAATGGTATAAACATAAATGGATTCATTATTAATGGTGCACCAAATATTACTGGCTCATTAATTCCAAAGAAACTTGGTATAATACCTAATTTACCTATAGCTTTAAGTGATTTAGCTTTACTTCTCATCATTAAGAAAACAAGTCCTAAAGTGATTCCTGACCCTGTAACTTGTAAGAATCCATAGTAAAATCCAAAAGTAAATACGTGTTGAGGAGCTTGTCCTACTGCTACAGCTGCTGCATTTGCTGCACCATAGCTAATTGCGAATGCTGCCCATACACTTGATGTTATTGAAGCTCCATGTAATCCAAAGAACCATAATAATTGAGTTAAGAATATAACTAACATAACTGCTGGTAATGAGTCCATTGAAGTAATTGCTGGAGCAAGTAACTTCATTATTAGTTGTGGGAATGTTACCCCTGCTACATTCATACAGATTATTGATCCTGCAACTGCTAAAGCAAAGTTAATTACTAATGGAATTAATATTGTAAATGATTCAGCAACCATTGGTGGTACGCTATCTGGCATCTTAATTACTAACTTCTTTTCTTTACATAATCTACTTATTTCAACAACTACAATTGAAACTATCATACTTACAAATAAACCTTCAGCACCTAAAGATGATACATTCCAAATTGTTGAATTCGCAAAATCTTCAATTGATACAGATAATACTAAGTGACATATAACTGATGTTATTCCTATTAAACTTGAATTCAAATTATATTTCTTTTGTAAACTATCTGCAATGAAAAATGCAGCATATAAAGACATAAGATTAGTTGTAAAAAATCCTGCTAAATTAAAATAATTAATATATGTATTTACGAAATTATAAAAAGCACTGTTTGGAAATAAGTTTGCAACCCCAATCGGAATTAAGCTAAAAGACCCAATTATGATTATTGGAATTACAGCTATGATACCATCTTTAATAGCTTGTAAATGCTTTTGCCCTTCAATCTTCTGAGCGATTGGCATTAAAAACTTTTCCATAAATTTAGAAAAAGCACCTTGTTTCATTATATTACCCCCTGAGTTTCCGTTAAATTTAATTTTATTATACTTACCCTACAACACGTATTCAAACAAACATTTTCCTCTCTAGTTAGGAAAAACTATTATTTAAATCCTTTTCAGTCGAATATTCTCGCTTTTTTCTTGTATAATTTTCGTTATATTCTCTTTGTGCATTTTTTTATCACTAATATATTTTATTAAAACTATAAGATCTTTCAAATCTTAAATAAAAATAAAAGCTATACCCTCAGATAATTAACTGATGATATAGCTCTATACTACAAAATTTAAATCTATTAATAAATATTAATTTATATTACTCTATAAAAATTAGCTAAGTTCTGGCCAATACTCTTTATTTACTACTATAAAATCATCTAAAAGTTCTTTTGCAACTGTTGCACTTGGCACTGTTTTAGATAACATTAAAGCTTGCCATAATTTATGATATGACTTTTCAATCCATGCATCAACCACTAACTTCTCTACAGCTAATTGTTGTTCTATCAATCCTTTTTGGAATGTTGGAATATTTCCTACAGACAATGGTTCGTACCCATTCTTTCCAACAATACATGATATTTCAACCATAGCATCATCTTGAATATTAGAAATAGCTCCATTATTTTCAACTATTAACAACATTCTTTCTTGAGTATTGTAAGCTAAAGCTGTTGCTAAATCTACTATAAACTCTGCATGAATCCCTATTTGTAAACCTGAACCTTCTGAATAACCTTGTTTTTCAATTAAAGCACAGGCTCCAAAGACCTCCTTTTCTCTTCCATCAATAACTTCATTTGCACGAGTATATTCTGGGTTAGAGTGGTTTACAACATAGTCTGGGAATAAATAATATTTTAAATAACTACTTGGTATTGTAGTTAAATCAGTTTTAACTATTTCTTTAGTGAAAAGATTAGTTTCAAACCAACTGTCTTTCTTAGCAGTGCTCATTCCCTCTTCACCATTAATAAATCCATACTCTTTTATATGTTCAACAAGCTTTGGTAGTAATTCATTTCCTTCTTTATCTTTAATAGATGTATACCACCCAAAGTGATTTAAGCCGTAATATCTTATATCCATATGTTTTCTAGATTCTAAGCCAGCAATTTTAGCTATATTATGCTCCATACCTATTGGCATATCACAAATATTTATAACACGAGAATCAGGACGTAATCTTCTAACTGCCTCTGCAACTATTGATGCTGGATTTGAGTAATTTAGCATCCAACAATCTGGTGAATACTTTTCCATATAATCAATATTTTCAAGCACACCACCTATAGATCTCATTCCATAAGCAATTCCACCTGGTCCACAAGTTTCTTGTCCAACAACTCCATGTCTTAATGAAATCTTTTCATCCATTTCTCTCATTTCAAGCTTACCAACTCTTATATGAGCAAGACAGAAATCTACATCTGTATAAGCCTCTTCTGGATTTGTTGTTGCTACATATTCAATTGAAGGATCTTTTTCCTTAATTAATATTTCACAAGCCTTTGCAACCTTATTTTGTCTTTCTTCATCATTATCGTATAGCTTAATTTTTCTTAATGGAAGTCTATCTAAATTATCTAATAACATTAAAATAATTTCTGGTGTATAAGTACTTCCTCCCCCTGCTATAACAACTGAAAATTTTCTCATAGTAAATTCCTCCTTTTAACTTTTACTCTACAATTTTAAGAATATTTTTATTTTCTTCTTTACTCTGTACTTGATAAGTTAAATAAGTTCATCTACTAAATTAAGTAGACTATTGTCTAAAACTTTAAGTACCATAAGAAATTTTCTTTTCAAGTCAATTATATTTATTAAAGCTTTACATCTCAACCCATAAATTTCCTAACGCTTAGGAAAGATTAAAAGGGGCTGTATCAAAAAAATTTGATATTTGCCGATAAAGAAAAGGAAGTTCGAATTTGAACTTCCTTTTTTGCGCATAGTAATAATATGAAAAACTTCACAAAAAATGTGATTCCTATGCAACAAATAGGATTTGCATT
>NZ_JACOOP010000056.1:0-21500 GCF_014287725.1 Clostridium sp. NSJ-49
TGTTAATAAAAAGGAAGATAAGATTTGTTCTCTAAGCAAGCTTAAACGAGCTAGTTAGCTCTTTAACAACCTAATATTTTACATTTTATTATCCTCATAGGGATAGTCTGCCCTTTTTTAGGTCACTTTATTACTAATAATCCTAATTTTCCTATTTTTTCATCTCTAATTAATATTCACTTTTTAAAAGATCAATTATGCTCATCTCTAGATAATAATATAATAAGAGCTAACTAAAAAAATATTTAGTTAGCTTGCTTACGATTATGTTTTTTTACTTCCAAAGTATGTCTTGAGGCATAACTTCAAGGATATTATTTAAAAGAGGCACTAAAGTTTCTCTTTTTACATTTGATGAAGAAATTAATTGTTTAAATTTTCTACTACCAGGTTGACCTTGGAATAAGCTTTGAAGTGGAGCAGCTAGTGAGTGAACATTACTTCCTCTTTCAAGCTCTTCTTTTACATAAGGAATATAAGATTTAATTATATCACCTCTAGAAATAGGCTTTATATTTTCATCATTAAGTTTATTTAAGTTAGCTAAAAGATAGCAATCTTCGTATGAGGCCCTACCTATCATAACTCCATCAACCTTAGTAAGTGCATCTTTAATTGAATCTAATGTCTTAAAGCCGCCGTTAATTTCAATATTTAAATAATTAAAGTCATTTTTAAGTTTATATACCATCTCATAATCTAGAGGAGGAATCTCTCTATTATCTTTTGGGCTTAAGCCTTTCAATATAGCAGAACGAGCATGAACTGTATATCTGTCTGGTTTTGCTTTAGAAACTGTATCTAAGAAGTCCAATAAATCTTCATAGCCTTCCATTATTATTTTGCTATTATTATCAGTAATAACTCCAGTTCCATCAATACCAATTCTGTGTTTAATAGTTACAGGTTTATTTGTTGCTTCCTTCATAGCAGAAAGAATTTCATAGACTAAGTTTTTGTCAGACATTAAAGCAGCACCCATTAAGTTTCCTGAAACTCTATCAGATGGACAGCCACAATTTAAATTTATCTCAGTATAATTAAAACCTTCCGCAAGCTTTAAAGCTTTATAGGCATCTTCAGCATTAGATGCTGCTATTTGTAAAGCTACAGGACCTTCTTCTTTTCTAAAATATAATATTTTATCTAAGTCACCATTTATTATTGCTTGAGCTGTAACCATTTCAGTATAAAGTAGAGCTTCTTTATTCATGATTCTGCAAAAATATCTAAAATGCCTATGAGACTTATCAACCATAGGAGCAATACTAATTTTAGGGGTAGGTATATTTGAAGTATATTTTTCCATCTTTTGTTTCCTTTCTTTTATCAGATTATTTATGATTTATTATATCACATTAAAATATTCATAATAATAAATTAAGCTTTCGCAATAATTACCATTATATATATTGAAAGAAAGGGATAATTAGTAGCAAAGTGACAATATCAAAGTTAGTGTATATAATTATAAGTGACAAAATGAAAGGTAAGGAGTCTTAATATGGGTGAGAGAAAAAATAAAGCAATAGAATTACACAGCAATAGATACACTTGCTCACAAGCTGTAGCATGTGCCTTTTGTGATTTAGTAGATGTTGATGATGAAACTATGAAAAGTATAGTTAGAAAGTATAGTGGTGGGGCGTACAAGGTATGTGGAGCCGTTATGGGAGCTTATGTTATAGTGAATTATTTAAAAGGTAATATAAATCCTGATAATCCAGCAGAGTGGATTAAAGAAGATGAGGAACTTTTACATGAGATTGAGAGAAGATTTAAGGAGAAAAATACTTCTGTAATGTGCAAGGACTTAAAGGGTATTACAACAGGAAATGTATTACGTTCTTGCAGAGGGTGTGTAGAAGATGCAGCTGAAATACTAGAAGAACTTTTAGCAGAATAGAAATAAAGTGCGAAGCACTTTGGACAAAAGTTTGACTTCGTCAAAGTCCAAGATATCGCTTTGTGATGGCCAAGAGATTTACAATATCCATGAGTAATAATTTAGAATTAAAGGAGCCATTGGATATTTACGAAGTAAATCTCTTGGACTGCCGTAGGCACTCTTGGACTCGACGAAGTCGACTTTGGGACTGTGCACTTAGTATGCAATTTATTTATTCTGCTACTGGTATAAATTTGAATTTTTCAACATCAAATATACCTTTATCAGTAATTTTTAGTGAAGGAATTACTGGAAGTGCTAGGAATGATAAAGTTAAAAATGGATTAAAATCTATATCTGGAGAGATTATGTCTATAGCATCATGAAGCTTAGCTAAGTCTTGAATAACTTCTTCAGCTTTTCTACCTGTAATTACTCCACCAATTTCAAGTTTTATAGAAGAGAGTACGTTCCCATTTTGAACTACAATTATTCCTCCACCTAATTTCTTTAATTCTTCTACTGCAAAGATCATATCTGAATCATTAGTTCCAGCAACTATTAAATTATGAGAGTCATGAGTAATAGTTGTTGCAATAGCTCCAGAGTTTAATTTAAGGCCTTTTAATACTCCTAGACCAATATTTCCAGTGTTATTATGTCTTTCCATTACAGAAACCTTTAATAGGTCATTTTCATCTACTAGCGGAGTAAACTCATCTTTTAAATTTAAACTATCTATTTTAATCTTTAAATGATTGCTCTCTAATTTATTAGGAATTAGCTCTATTACATTTATAAAGTCTTTATTACTTATATCTATTTTTAAGTCTTCAGATGTTAACTCTTTTATATTCATTGCTGTTGGAAGATTTACTTCTTCAACAATTTCATCAGGCATATTAAATAATTCGTTGTTTTTAACAACAAGAGTTCCATTCTTATAAACTGATTCTATTGAGAAATCTTCTAAGCTATCTAATATCAAGAAATCAGCAACATAACCAGGGGCTATAGCACCTTTATTTCTTAAGTTGTAGCATTCTGAAGGATTTAGAGTAGCCATTTGAATCGCTATTTCAGATTTTAAACCATTGTTTACACAAAGCTTTATTGAATTATCAATACTTCCATTCATAACTAAATCATCTATATGCTTATCATCAGTGCAAAGGCAAAGACGTCTACTATTAAAAATTGAAGCTCCGTGAACTAAGTCCTTTAAATTTTTAGCAACAGTACCTTCTCTTATAAGCACGTACATTCCACGTCTAACCTTTTCTATTAATTCCTCATAAGTAACACTTTCGTGGTCAGTTCTAATATTAGCAGTAGCATAGATATTAATCATGTCATTATTAAAACCAGCACAGTGACCATCTATTACACCATTATTCTCCTTAGCATCCCAAAGCTTTTGAATCATATCTTCTTCACAGTTTAAAACTGCAGGATAATTCATAACTTCTGCTAATCCAAGAATGTTTTTATTTTTATAGTATGGCTTTAAATCTGAACTATTTAATATAGCACCAGAGTTTTCAAAAGATGTAGCTGGTACACAGGATGAAAGCATAAAGTAAAAGTCAAAAGGTATATCCTTGCTAGAATTAATCATGAAATCAATACCTTTTTTGCCAAATACATTTGCAATTTCATGAGGGTCTATAACCATAGAAGTAATACCATGACGTAATGCACATTTATAATATTCCTTTGGAGTAAGTAGTGATGATTCGATATGAGCATGACTATCTATAAGGCTTGGACATATATATTTACCTGTACCATCAATCTCAGTAGTACCAGAGTATTCTCCTAATCCAACTATATATCCATTAGATATTCCAACATCAGAAATGAAAGTAGAACATTGAAAAACATCTACAACAGTAATATTTTTAATAACTAAATCGCAAGGTCTTCTTTTAGCTGAAGACTCAATCGTTTTTACAAATAAATCTTTATTCATTAAATCCACCTCGTAAATTATTCTTAACCTTCGTGGATCCAGAGACTTCATAGTTATATCATTTACGGTGATATAGTAGAGACGCTTAAACCTTATTATTAAGCTTATACGAAGGTTATTGTTAACCATTATATTCAGATAAGAAATTAATGTCAAAGAAAAATTAAAAAAAAATATCCACGATTAATAATATATATTCAAAAAAATGTGAATATATAATAAGTTAAACGGTTTCTTAAAAGAATATTTTAAATTAAGAAAAATAATAGGAAATGTCTAACTTTGAAAAAGTATCATAAAAGTTATATTATAAAATATGTGCGAAAAAATATAGGGGATATAAATAGCACAGATAAAATTTAGTAAGAGGTGCGGATATGTATTCAAAGGAAATTGATAATTTAGCTCATTCTGCAGAAGTGAAAATTGGACTGTATAAAGACAGTAAGTTAAAGTACATAGTAGCAGCAATGATGGGAAGTTTCTTAGTAAGCTTAGGAATTATGCTAATTTATTCTATAGGTGGAATTATGCATCATGCAGGAAATGAAACTTATAAGATATTAATGGGAGCTTCATTTGGTGTTGCTTTAAGTCTTGTATTCATGGCTGGTGGAGATCTTTTTACAAGTAATGCAATGATTATGACTGTGGGAGCCTTAAAAAAGAAAGTTACATGGTTAGATGCAGTTAGAATATGGATTGCAGTTTGGATTGGTAATCTCTTAGGCGGGATTATGGGGGCATTCTTATATGTACAAGCTGGTCTTGCTACAGGGAAAAGTGAATATATTGGAGAGTTTATAGTAAGCAATGTTTCTGCTAAAATGGCAACTCCAGGAATGCAATTATTTTTAAGAGGATTATTATGTAACGTTTTAGTATGTCTTGCAACTTGGATGTGTTACAAGTTAAAAGAGGAAACTGCTAAGATTTTAATGATATTTTGGTGTTTATTTACGTTCATAACAGCAGGATTTGAACATAGTGTTGCTAATATGGGATTCCTAGCTATGGGGTTAATGTTACCTCATGGAGTTGATGTTAACATTATGGGATATATACATAATATAGGTTGGGTTTCACTTGGAAACTTTGTTGGTGGAATATTGTTTGTAGGATTACCATATTACTTTATAAGTATGAAGAAAAAAGAAAAATAAAATAAATATAAAAGAAAATGACTGTATGCAATAAAAGCAACAGTCATTTTCTTTTATATTTATCTTCTTGTGTTATCGAAGCTTGGTGGTGTAGGATTAGGGTTATCAAAATGTCTTCCAGGAGATGAAAGATCAAAATATAATTTAGAATCTTCTGTAACACCAAAATCATGGTTAGATCCAGTATCTTTAACTTTATTTAATGCCTCTCTAAATAAAGCATTATGAGCTTCTTCTCTATTTAAAAGGAAGTCTATAGTTTCTCTTACATGTTTATCATAAATTTGTCTATATAAGTACTCATAAACTGTTTTAGCTCTTTGTTCAGAAGCAATATTAGAAAGTAAATCAGCTACTAAATCACCAGTTACAGTAACGTAGTTTGCAGTCCAAGGAGCTCCAGATGAATTAACTAGTCCTGGAGTTAAACCAAACATAACATGAGTTTGAATTTCTCCAACGTCTACTCTTTTATAATCAACATCATGACCGTTTAGCAGATTGATAGTTTGAGCAACCATTTCCATGTGACTTAACTCTTCTGCGCCGATGTCTAAAAATAAATCTTTAATTGCAGGGTCTTTAATTCTAAAGCTTTGAGATATATATTGCATAGCAGCTTTAAGCTCACCATTACCTCCACCAAGTTGTTCTTGCATAAGAACAGCATATTGAGGATTGGGTTTTTCAATTTTTACTTCATGTAATAATTTTTTTTCATGTTTAAACATAAGATTATCAGCTCCTAAATTTATATTTTATATATCAATAATTAGTATTCTCATAAGAAATATTTTTATGTAGAAGCATCTCATAATAGATGAGCTGCAAAATGATTCATAAAAAATAAAGTTGACTAAAATAGTATGGATTGATATTGACAAATAATCATTATTAATAGATAATTATTATGAAAATAGAATTTAATAGGAGGACTTAAAAAATGAGAGCATTTGTAGATGAAAATACTTGCATAAGCTGTGGTTTATGTGAAGGATTATGCAGTGATGTATTCTCACTAGATACTGGAGTTGCAGTAGCTATAGAAGGTGAAGTAGAATCAGGATTAGAAGATTCAGTTAGAGAAGCTTGTGATGGATGTCCTGTACAAGCTATATCAATAGAAGAATAAGATTTGGAGGTATTATAAATGTCAAAAGTATGTCTATGTAGAGGAATAACAGAAGAACAAATCGTTGAAGCGGTAAAGAATGGAGCTACTTCTTTTGAAGAAGTTAAAGAAGCTACTGGTGCAGGTGCTGGTGGATGCCGTGGTGGAAGATGTAAAGGTAAGATTGAATTAATAATCGAAAATAATAAATAGTAATTTACATAAAGACTAATTTAACTTTTAAAGAAAGTTAAATTAGTCTTTTTTCTATAAGAATAGATAAGATACTAATTATATAAAAGATATAATTTCTCCAAAATATTTATAAATTATGAATATGATATTAATAATAGTTAACTTCATTGTAGAAGGAAAATAAGTATTGTATACTTAAATATGTCGTATGATAAAGTTATGCATGGAGGGGAAACTTATGAGTAATTACATTGAATTTAAAGATGTAAAAAAGGTATATAAAATGGGTGAGGTTGAAATTGAAGCGTTAAGTGGTGTAAACTTTTCCGTTGATAAAGGTGAATTTGTTGTAGTTGCAGGTGCTAGTGGAGCTGGTAAGAGTACTATACTAAATATTTTAGGGGGAATGGATACTGTATCATCTGGTAAGGTAATAGTAGATAACAATGAGGTAAGTAAATATTCTCAAAAAGAACTAGTTACTTATAGAAGAGATGATATAGGATTCGTGTTTCAATTTTATAATCTAGTTCAAAATTTAACTGTAAGAGAAAATGTTGAACTTGCAATTCAAATTTGTAAGAACCCTCTTGATATAGATAAAGTTCTAGATGCAGTTGGATTAAGTGAGAGAAAAAATAACTTTCCATCTCAGCTATCTGGTGGAGAACAACAAAGAGTTGCTATAGCTAGAGCATTAGCTAAAAATCCTAAATTGTTACTTTGTGATGAGCCAACAGGAGCATTAGATTACAATACAGGAAAAGCGATATTAAAGCTTCTTCAAGATACTTGTAGAGAACAAGGAATGACGGTTATTATAATTACTCATAATTTAGCCTTAACGCCGATGGGAGATAAAATCATCGAAATTAAGAGTGGTAAAGTAAAAAGAATGAGTATAAATGAAAATCCTGTCCCAGTGGAAAGGATTGAGTGGTAAAAATGAAAAATGCATTATGGAAAGATATATTTAGAGATATCAAGAAGACTAAAGGTAGATTTATTTCTATTGTATCTATTATTGCATTAGGAGTAATGCTTTTTACAGGAGTTAAGATAGCTCCATTAGATATGAAAGGATCTGCTGACAAATATTATGATGATTATAACTTAATGGATTTAAGAATAATATCAACATTAGGATTAACAGATGAAGATGTAAAAGATATAAAGAAAATAGATGGTGTATTAGGAGCATATCCTGAATATACAATGGATGCTTTAACAAAGGTAGGAAATGATGAATTTGTTATTAGAGTTCAAAGTATGCCTATATCTAATTTAAGTGATAGTAATGATGACTATATTAATAGATTAAATGTAGTTGAGGGAAGATTGCCAGAAAAATCTGGAGAGTGTGTTGTTGCTAAAGGAAAGTTTAAAGATGGAAAAATTAATATTGGAGATACGCTATCTTTAAAGTCAGGAAAAGAAGAAGATATAACTAATTCTTTAAATGTCAAAGAGTATAAAGTAGTAGGTATTATAGAAACACCATATTATTTATCTGACCAAATTGGTAGTACAACTATTGGTAGTGGAAGTGTTAGTACATTTATGTATATTCCAGAATCAGATTTTAATATGGAGGTATATACAGATATATACGTCACTGTAAGAGATGCAAAGGAGCTTAATTCATATAAAGATGAATATTTTGATGTAGTAGATAAAGTTAAAGAAGCTATTGAAGATAAATCAGACGTAATAGTTGATAGAAGATACAACGAGATAAAAGATGTAGCTATTGAAGAATTAAATAAAGGTAAAAAAGAATATGAAGAAAAGAAGGCTGAAGTAGAAAAGCAGTTAAGTGATGCTAAATCTCAAATTGAAGATACAAAGATTCAATTATTAAATGCAGAAACTGAAATAGATAATAAAGAGGAAGAGTTAAATACAATGATAGCTAATGGTGAATCTCAATTAGCTAGTGGAGAATCCGAATTAATTAAGAAAGAAGCGGAGTATGAAGCTGGATTAAAAGTATTCAATTATGCTAAAGCAACAGCAGAAGAAGGCTTTAATCAAGCTGAAGCAGCTTTAGTAGAAGCTGAAAATAAAATAGCGATTTTGGTTGAAAAAAAATCTGAGATTGAGAATAAGTTGAATGATCCTAACATTAGTGAAGTAGAAAAAATAATGTTAGAAACTGCATTATCAGCTATAGACCTTATTGTTACAAATTCTTTAGATAAAATAAATACAGGTAGAGCAGAGCTAGAAAGTAAAAAGGCAGAGTTTTATAATCAAGAACAGGCATTAGCAGATGCAAAGATTCAGTTAGATACTGCAAGAGCTACATTAGATGCAACAAGAGCAACACTTCAAAGTGCAAAGAGCGAAGGTGTAATCCAGCTATCAAATGCTAGAGTAGAAGTAGAAAATGGTAAAGTTCAATTGGCAGAGGGTGAAGCTGAGTACGAGAAAAATAAAGCGCTTGCAGACGAAGAACTCTTAAAAGCAGAAGAAAAGCTTAAAGATGCAGAAAATCAAATAAATAAAATAGAAAAACCAAGTCTTTATATATTAGATAGAAATTCTCATTATTCATATGTTGATTATGAAAATAGTGCAAATAGTATAGATAAGGTATCAAATGTATTTCCTGTATTCTTTTTAGTAGTAGCTGCATTAGTATGTTTAACTACTATGACAAGAATGGTAGATGAACAAAGAATAAATATTGGTACTATGAAAGCTCTTGGATACAGTAATGGAAATATAGCAAAGAAATTTATTGTATATGCTTTATTAGCAAGTTTAATAGGATCAGTTTTAGGTATCATAGTAGGCTTTACATTTTTACCAAAAGTAATATATGATGCGTATAATATTATGTATATAATGCCTCCTATGACTTTCTTTACAGATATTCCGCTAGCAATTATAACAGCAGTTGTTGCAGTTGGATTAACTACATTAGTTACTTATTCTGCATGTAGGATTGAACTTAGAGAGACACCTTCAGTTCTTATGAGGCCAAAAGCTCCTAAGGAAGGAAAAAGAATATTACTAGAAAGAATACCTTTTATATGGAATAGATTTAATTTTACTGGAAAGGTTACAATCAGAAATATATTTAGATATAAAAAGAGATTTTTGATGACTGTAATAGGTATTGCAGGAAGTACAGCTTTATTACTTGCAGGACTTGGATTAAAAGATTCCATAAAAACTGTAGTAGAAAAGCAATTTGGAGTAATAAATAAGTATGATATATCAGTTAATTTAGAAAATAATATAAATACTCTTAAGAAAAATGATTTAACATCTTATATTAATAATCAAAAGGATATTAAAGATTTATTATTTGTTAAAGGTGAGATGTGTAAGATTGAAGCTAATGATGTAAGTAAAGATTTAGATGTTATAGTCCCAGAAGATATAAATGCATTTGATAAATTTGTTCATCTTCAAAATAGAACTTCTGGAGAAGCAATAGAGTTAGATGATGATGGAATAGCTATTACAGAAAAGATTGCGAAGACGCTTGGTGTAAAAGTTGGAGATAAAATAACTATAACTAACAGTAATGATGTAACAGGAACTGCTAAGGTAGCATCAATAGTAGAAAACTATATACAACACTATATTTATATGACTCCTGATTATTATGAAAAAGTATTTGATAGAAAAGCTACTCCAGATGAAGTTTATATTATATTAAATAACTCTACTAGTGAAGTGGCTGATGCTGTATCTAGTGGATTAGTAAATCAGGATGGTGTATCAGGAGTTGTAAGTAATACTGGAGTAAGAGACAATTTTAATAACACTATAGAATCTTTAGATTTTATTGTATTAATAATGATTATATTTGCTGGTGCATTATCATTTATAGTTCTATATAATCTTACAAATGTTAATATTTCAGAGCGTATTAGGGAAATAGCTACAATAAAAGTTTTAGGGTTCTATGATAAAGAAGTAGAAGCTTATATATTCAGAGAAAATGTATTATTAACAATAGTTGGAATGTTTGCAGGACTAATACTTGGTGTAGTATTGCATCAATTTATTATGGTTACTGTAGAAATGGATTATGTAATGTTTGGTAGAAGTATTAATACAATTAGCTATGTATATGCAGGATTACTAACAGTAGGATTTGCATTATTAGTAAACTGGGCAATGTACTTTAAACTTAAAAAGGTACAAATGGTAGAATCATTAAAGTCAGTAGACTAAAATAAAAAAGTTGCTTTAATAGCAACTTTTTTATTTTAATTTTTAAACTTCAAAAATCCAGCCTTCCGGTCCTTCAATATCACCAAATTGTATTCCACAAAGGATTCTATAAAGTTCTTTTATTACAGGACCAACTTCTGTTTCACTATAGAATACGTGAAGGTGACCATTATATTCAATACCACCAATTGGAGTTATTACAGCAGCAGTTCCACAAGCTCCAGCTTCTTTAAATTCATCTAGATTATCTATTGGAATGTTCCTTTCATAAACCTTAATACCTAAGTAATGTTCGGCAATATGCATTAATGAATACTTGGTTATACTTGGAAGTATAGAAGATGACTTTGGAGTAACAAATTCATTGTTTCTAGTTATTCCAAAGAAGTTAGCAGCCCCAACTTCATCAATATTTTTTCTAGTTGCAGGGTCTAGATATATACAATCTGCAAAACCTCTATCAACAGCTACTTTATGAGGTTGAAGAGATGCAGCATAGTTTCCACCTACTTTGTTAGCTCCAGTACCATGTGGAGCAGCTCTATCATAGTCAGCAATCATAAAGTTACATGGAGTCATACCACCCTTAAAATAATTACCTACAGGTAAGCAGAATACAACGAATATATATTCCGTTGCAGGTTTAACACCTATATTATCACCTACTCCGATTACGAAAGGTCTTAAGTATAAGGTCCCACCAGTACCATAAGGTGGTACAAAGTGCTCATTTGCTTTTACTACTTGCTTACAAGCATCTATAAACTTATCTACAGGTATTTTAGGCATAAGTAACTTACTTAAGCTGTTATTCATTCTTTTAGCATTTTCATCAGGTCTAAACAATTGTATTTTTCCTGATTTTGTTCTGTAGGCTTTTAGTCCTTCAAAACATTGTTGTCCATAGTGTAATGCAGTTGATGCTTCGCTTATTGTTAACATATTATCTTCTATAAGATTGCCGTCATCCCATTTTCCATCCTTCCAATATGAAATGTAACGATAGTCAGTTTTAATATAATTAAATCCAAGATTGCCCCAATCAATGTTTACAGTTTTATTCATTTAAATCGCCCCTTTATTTATTTTATTCATCATTTTATCATTAATAACGAATAAGCGAAATATTAACATAAAAGTATTTATTTATACAAAATTATACTGACTATATGATAAAAAATACTATATTAATTGAAAAAATATTAAGGGTTTAATATTAGTATATAAAGAATAGAGAAATAGAATAACTATATGAGAATTTTATTGAAGAATATGGTACAATAATAAGTGTAAATATGATTTATATCATGGAGGTAAAATTTATGAAGAAAGAAATTATTTCAACAGCAAAAGCCCCATCTGCTATAGGACCTTACTCACAAGGAGTTAAAATTGGTGAGCTAGTTTATACATCAGGTCAAATACCAGTTAATCCTGCAACAGGAGAAATGGAAACAGATATTAAAAAAGCAACTGAAAGATCAATGAATAATGTTAAAGCTATTTTAGAAGAAGCTGGTACATCTTTAGAAAATATAATTAAGACAACTATATTTTTAAAGGATATAAATGACTTTGCAGCAGTAAATGAAGTATATGCAACATTCTTTAATGCAAATCCTCCAGCAAGAAGCTGTGTAGAAGTTGGAAAGCTTCCAAAGGATGCATTAATAGAAATAGAAGCAATAGCACATTTATAAAAAATAAAGCTATATTTATATAGTTAAAGTTTAAATGATAAACTCATTCTCATATTGTAGGATGAGTTTAATTAATAATTAAGAGGGGGTGGAGAAATGGACATATTAGAAATTTACAGTGCTTTAGATGCTTTAGGGATATTTTTAGGAATAGTTTTCATATTTTTATTAGGATTCCTATTATTTGGAGTAATAGTTTATATTTTTACGGGTATAGCTTATTATAAAGCTGCTGAAGTTGAGAGTATACCTAATAATTGGTTAGCTTGGATACCAGTAGGTAATAGTTATATAATGTTAAGATTAGCTGAAAAGAATATGAATTTTTTATTTGTTTTTATTGCATCAATGGCAAGTACTGTTATCAGAAACTTTTTTGATACAGGAGTAATATTTAACCTAATATCATTTGCTATAAGTATAGTATCAATTATTATATCTATACAATGCTATTTAGTTATAGGTAAAAAGTATGAAATAAGTCCAGCTTGGTTCATTGTTGGGTGTTTTATAATACCAGTAATGATTGTTCCAATGGTAATGCTATATAAGAAAGCAAAAAAGATATCTAGAGGTGAAGCTACATTAAATAGCATAGAAAATGATGCAGATAATGAATTTTGATAAAAAAGCCGTATAGGCTTTTTTATTTTTAAAAAATATAGTAAATTATAAAGTTGTATAATATTATATTAATAAGTTTTAAAAAATAAGATACAAATGGAAGGGAAGAAAAATGAAGAAAAGAAAAATTAAATTACTATCAATTTGTGCTACTGCTATACTTTCAGTAGGGCTATTTGCTGGATGTGGCTCTTCAGGATCTAAGCAAGAAATAAATGTTTTAAACTACGGAGCAAATGCAGCAGAAGGTGTATTTGAAGAGTTTGAAAAAGAAACAGGTATAAAAGTTAATGAGACTACTTTTGATGATATGCAGTATATGTATCAAGAGGTGTCTAGTGGTAAGGTAAACTATGATGTAATATTAGTTTCAGATGATATGGCTGAAAAAATGATAAAGGAAGATATGCTTCAAAAAATTAATAAAGATAATATTCCAAACATAGTAAATATGAATGAGGGGGATATGGGTAAACCATATGATCCTAATAATGATTACACAGTACCATATATGAATGGAACAATAGGTTTAATATATAACACTGAAACTGTTGATGAAGATATAACTAGCTGGCAAGCATTATTTGATCCTAAATATAAGGATGAAATATTTATGTTTGATAATATAAGAGATACTATTGGAGTTGCATTAAAGACTTTAGGGTACTCATTAAACTCAACAGATCCTGCTCAATTAGAAGAAGCAAAGGAATTATTAATTAAGCAAAAGCAAGAAGTAAATCCTATTTATGGGGCGGATGAAGTTTTAGACCTAATGAGAAGTGGTGAAAAGAAAATAGCTATGATATGGTCAGGTGAAGGATTAAACTTAGAAGCTGAAGATGGAAAGTTCAAATATGTTATCCCAGTTGAAGGTGCAGACTATTGGCTAGATTCATGGGCTATACCAAAAGATGCAAAGAATGTTGAAGGTGCAGAAAAGTTTATAAACTTTATGTGTGATAAAGATATAGCATTTAGAACTGCTGATGAAATTGGATATACATCTCCACAAAAGCAAGCTATTGATGAACAAGCAGATGAAGTTAAGAATAATCCAAATGCATATATGCCACAAGAGATATTAGATAAATGTGAAGGGTATAAGTATTTAAATCAAGATGAATTAAAATTATATCAAGATGTGTGGATGGAAGTTAAAAACTAACTGCTTATAGCAAAGGGAAAAGGTCAGTATAGAAATTATTCTTAAAAAGTATAATAATAAATGTGAATAAAGTGTTATATATATAGTAGAAATAAATATTTTAGTATATAATATGTATTAAAATTGATTCACTAAGGAGGTTATTATGGATAGGGTAATTGATTTTAATGAATTAAAAAATAAAGTTAACGATAAAGATATAGATAAATTTGAAAGCTATATTTATGATTTATATTATAGAATGGCTGAAGGTAAAATAAATATGGCTGACTTCAATAGAGAGATTTCATCTTATATGGAGAAAAATAATATATCTCAAGATAAATTTATGAAGATACAAGCGAAACTTATGGAGAGATATGGTTTTGATTCAGCAGCATTAGAAGAGCAAATGAAATCATTAGGATTAAATAATATTACTCCTGATGATTATGAAAAAGGCAGAAGAATGATGAGCTTCCAAGAGAAGTATAAATCAAGAATAAAAGTTAGAGCTGCTAGTGAATATTATATTAAAAATGAAAAAAATAATATAAATATTTGGCTTGAAGATGTAGATGTAATTATAAGAAGTGAAGGTAAAATTGATTTAACTGATGTTGAGTTAAATGAATTCCTATGCTCATATAAAAAAGTTGTAGATGAAAGAAGTTTAAAAATATCTATTTGTGAAAACACAAAGGAATATGATTACTAAAACTTACAACAACTTTCTATTTATTTTAAAATAATTTAAGGTATAATAAATAAGGTGTGATTATAAATCACTCCTTATTTTTAATTAGAGATGAATAAGTTAAATATACTGGGGGATGAAAGATGAGCGTTTTAACAGTTAAAAATATAAGTCATGGATTCGGTGACAGAGCTATTTTTGAAGATGTATCATTTAGATTACTTAAAGGTGAGCACGTAGGACTTATAGGTGCAAACGGAGAAGGTAAATCTACGTTTATGAATATAATAACAAGTAAGTTAATGCCAGATGAAGGGCAAGTTATTTGGAGTAACAGAGTTAGAGTTGGTTATATGGATCAACATGCAGAGCTTGAAAAGGGACTTACAATAAGAGATGTATTAAGAAGTGCATTCCAATACCTATTTGATATGGAAGCTGAAATGAATGAGCTTTATGGAAGAATGGGAGAAATGGAAGAAGATGAAATGAATAAAGCTCTTGAAAGAACAGCTGTTATTCAAGATATGTTAGATAATAATGGATTTTATGTTATAGATGCTAAAGCTGAAGAAGTTGCTAAGGGGTTAGGTCTTTTAGATGTTGGTTTAGATAGAGATGTAACTGAACTTAGTGGTGGTCAAAGAACTAAAGTATTATTAGGGAAATTATTACTTGAAACTCCTGATATATTACTTCTTGACGAGCCTACAAACTACTTAGATGAAGCTCATATTGAATGGTTAAAGAGATTTTTACAAAACTATGATAATGCATTTATCCTTATATCACATGATATTCCATTCTTAAATTCAGTAATTAACTTAATTTATCATGTGGAAAATAGAAAACTTACTAGATATGTTGGAGATTACTATGAATTCCAAAGAATATACGAAGCTAACAAAGCTCAATTAGAAGCTGCATATGAAAGACAACAACAAGAAGTTGCTCAACTTAAAGATTTCGTTGCTAGAAATAAAGCAAGAGTTGCAACAAGTGGTATGGCTAAGGCTAGACAAAAGAAACTTGATAAGATGGAAATGATTGAGCTTGCAGCAGAAAAACCAAAGCCAGAGTTTAACTTTAAACAAGGAAGAACTTCAGGAAAGGTTATCTTCGAAACTAAAGATTTAGTAATTGGATATAATGATCCATTAACTAAGCCATTAAATCTTTATATGGAAAGAGGACAAAAAATTGCTCTTGTAGGAGCTAATGGTCTTGGTAAGACAACATTACTTAAGAGCTTAATGGGTAAAATACCAGCATTAAGCGGTGATGTACATTTAGGAGATTATCAACAAATAGGTTACTTCGAGCAAGAAATTAAAGAAGCTAACTATAACACATGTATTGAAGAAGTATGGGAACAATTCCCTTCAAAAACTCAATACGAAATAAGATCAGCACTTGCAAAGTGTGGATTAACTACTAAACATATTGAAAGTAAAGTATGTGTATTAAGTGGGGGAGAGCAAGCTAAGGTTAGACTTTGTAAGCTTATAAATGAAGAAACAAATATACTAATCCTTGACGAGCCTACTAACCATTTAGATGTAGAAGCTAAAGAAGAATTAAAGAGAGCTTTAAGAGAATATAAAGGAAGTATATTACTAGTATGCCACGAACCAGAATTCTATAGAGATGTTGTAACAGATATATGGAACTGTGAGGAGTGGACAACAAAAGTTGTATAGTAGTACTAAAAAAATTTATAAAGTATATTGATGTTTTTTAGTTGCATTATATGAACAAAAATTACTGATTTGGAGTATAATATAATAAAATTTTTATTGGAGAGAAATATGTTAAGTAGTCAAAGATATATTACTTTATCATTAGAATTACATTTGTTTTTTGCACGAATAATGAAGGAGCATTCTATTTTCTTGGAGGCAGGATTTACACCTAAGAATAGTAAACTTTCTAAGGAAGCAGATGAGTACAAAATAAAGTTTGAGAAGTTACTATTAGATACAGTTAAGGTAAGTGAAGGAGTAAATATAGAATCCGTAATAAATTCTGGAGAAATATTTACTAAATATACTTTAAGTGCGGAAAAAAAGACACAGTATTATACGGCAATAAATATAAATTTTAAGATAACCTCAATGGAACAAGAGTTAAAGTGCAAAAATAAAATTGATTTTGATAATAAAACAGTTAAGTATGTGAAACAACTTAATAATAGAGGGATAAAATTGCTAGATGGGCTCATAGATTTAAAAAAGAGAATTTTAGATGGAATGTTATGTTGTGAATTATTTACATTAAATTATCCTTTACTAATTGAACATATAATACGTGAGGCTGAATTATATCGTTCATATATAAAATTACTTGAGAATGGTGATGATATTGAGGATTTTAATAATTCAGAGGTTAGAAAGAGTGAATTATTTTGGGATCAAATTATGATTGAACATACTTTATTTATTCGAGGATTACTTGATCCTAGCGAAAATGAATTAATAGATACTTCAGAAAAGTTTGCAGATGATTATAGTGAGTTAATTAAAAAAGCAAGTGATATGACTGATATGACAATGTCTAGTATTACAAATGATACATTAGTAGAGACAACTAAGTTAAAAGAGTTTAAGGAAGCTGGTGCAGGAGGAATACTTGATTGTAAAATAAAATCTATAATATTACCACTTCTTGCTGACCATGTATTAAGGGAAGCTAATCATTATATAAGACTGTTAAATAATTATAAAAAATAACAAATTACATTATGGAATATGATATGCTATACCACATTTGGTGACAAAATATATAGAGTTTTTTATTATTTTGAATTTTATAATAATTATATATTTAGTAAGAAAATAGCTAGCAAATTTGCTAGCTATTATTTATATATAGGATAATCATTAAATTTGTACATTTCTTTTCTCCATGTATGTAGTCTTTCCCATGTTGGCTCTACCCCTAATGCTTTACATACTTTTATGAAATCACCTAAAATATATATACTCATTTAAAAACTCTCCTTTACAATTAAGCATTTTATTTATATATCTATAGTTATGTTTACTAGAAAGAAAATATGATTATTTAATATAAAAAATAATAATTAAATAAAATAAATTAATTTATGAGAAAAATAGCTATTTGAATTTTATATAGTTATATAAATTAGGGGTAAATAATACAGGGGATAATTACCTTTAACATGATTTATAAAAGTTGTTATAATAATGTCTAAACAAAAGATAGGATATAAGTTGTTTCTATTTGAAAAGATACATTATAAATTATAGTATGGAGATGGTAATATGGAACATTATAAGATTTTAGGCGTTGATGAAAATGCCACTATGGAAGAAATAAAAGAGGCATATGATAATAAGGTAAAGCAATTTAAAGAAGAGATTAAAGATGAAAGAAGAGCAAAGAAATTTATAGAAGTATTTGATAAAGCTTATGAAGAAATAAAATTAGAAAGAGAAAAAAATCAGAATCAAAAAACTATGATTATAGATTTTAAAGGTACTGATTCAATACAGGAGTTAAAAGATGATTTAGATAAAAGTGAAGAAAATTTTCAGTGTAGTATTGAGGGGGAGGAATTTGATGAGAGTGAAGAAAGAAGTATAGTAACTAAAGAAAAAAGGAAATCAAACTCAAAAATATCATCAGCAAAAAAGGGGAAAAGTAATAATAAGAAGTCGTCAAAGACTAAAGACAAAGATGTAGAGCATGAGAAAACTATGAAAAAAGCTAATAAGAAGGTAGTAGTTAAGAATAGAAAAGAATCGTCTACGATAGCTAAAGCAATTAAATTACCATTTAAACTATTAGCAATACCAGTAATAGTTGTATTAACAATAATTTTATTCTTATGTAAAATATTAAACTTAATATCTTGGGTTGCATCTAAGGTTATAATAATAGCTTCAATAGCAGGTGCTTCTATTCATGGATATCAAATTTACATTGGACATGCTGTGCAGTATAAGATATTTATTTTATGTGCTATAGGTTTTATAGTTTCTTTATTTTTACCTTCTATATTAAGAGTTCTTCCAAGAATTTTAGAAGGAATAAACAATAGATTAAAAAGGTTTGTTTTTTAGGTAGAATATAACTAATAATGTATTTGGATGTTTAATATAATAAAGTGAAAGAATTAATTTAAAATTGGAGTTAATATGGTCATTACACCTGGGATTAAGAACTTAGATTATGAGTATGTAGATGGAGTTAAACATTTTACTTTAATTGCTGAAGAAGTTACTCTTGAACTTATTAAAGGGTTATATGTAAAAGCATGGGGATATAATGGATCTGTGCCAGGTCCTACTATAATAGTAAATCAAGGAGATAATGTATGTATAAGGGTAATAAATAAATTACCAGAAAGGACAAGCGTACATTGGCATGGATTAGATGTACCTAATGATATGGATGGAGTACCTCCAATAGAGCCATCACCTTTTATTGAGCCTAACGAATATTTTGATTATAATTTTAAGATCACAAATCCACCAGGAACATATATGTATCATTCTCATGTTAATGTAATGGTTCAAGATAATGCAGGATTATTAGGTGGAATTATTGTTAATGATCCAAAAGATTTAAAAAAGAAGCATTATAAGGATTATTTAATTTTGTTACAGGAGTGGGCGGTGGATAAATTGCCTTGGGCTGATATTGCCCCAGGAACTTACAATTTAACTTTTAAAGTGCCTGAATTTAATTTCTTTACCATGAATGGTAAGTGTTATCCTTTAACTAAACCTCTTCCTGTAAATTTTGGAGATACGGTAAAAGTTAGATTTGGAAATATACAAATGCATCATCATCCGATACATTTGCATGGACATCAGTTTAAAGTAGTAGGAGCAGATGGATTTCCTATAAGAAAAGAAACACAAATTTATAAAAATACAATATTGGTAGCATCAGGTGAAACATGGGATATTGAGTTTATAGCTAAGAATCCTGGTATATGGCCAATGCATTGCCATATGCCACATCACGTTACTAATAATGGAGCACCAGGAGTTGGAGGAATGTTTACCACAGTTAACTATGTAAAATAAATTTTTTAATATAATGGCTAGCTTATTGGCTAGCTATTTTTATATGTAAATTTAATTGTTTAATGTTATTAAGGAGTATTAAAGATTAATTTTCAAAAATTAAAAATCTATTGACTTAGAGTATAGCCTAAGTAGTAATATGGATAAGAATAGAAAAATTTGAAAGATTAATTAGAAGTAATTAAGAGTATATGAAGAGGGGGATGAGAGGTTAATGTTTAAATTTAAAGTAGATTTAATTAGAGATAAAAATATATTGAAAGCTTTAGTATTATTTGCAGTTCCAATATTTATTTCTAACGTATTCCAACAGATGTATAACACAATGGATACGATGATAATAGGTAATGTATTAGGTGATACTTCGTTAGCAGCTATAGGTGCTTGTGGAGCAGTTTATGAGTTGCTTATAGGGTTTGCTTTAGGAATTGGAAATGGATTAAGTATAGTAGTCGCTAGATCTTATGGATCTAAGGATGAGAGGTTACTTAAAAAATCAGTTGCAGGATCTTTAGTTATTGGAGCTATTGTAACAGTAGTTATCATGATTATATCAGGATTATTTTTATATCCGTTATTAGAGTTATTGAATACCCCAGCCAATATTATAAATGAATCATATTCATATATTTCAGTTATTACTTTATTTGTTGGAGTAATGTTTGCATATAACTTATTTGCAGGTTTATTAAGAGCTATAGGTAATAGCGTAATGCCATTAGTATTTTTAATTATTTCATCAGTGATAAATGTAGTTTTAGATTTAATATTTATTACTCAATTTAATATGGGGATTGCTGGAGCAGCAGTGGCTACAGTTATTGCTCAAGGTATATCAGCAATTCTTTGTTTGATTTATATAATAAAGAAATGTCCAATACTTATTCCTAGTAAAGAATGTTTCAAAGTTGAAAAAGATTTATATAAAGAGTTAGCAGGTCAAGGTTTATCAATGGGATTAATGTTATCTATTGTATCAACAGGAACAGTTATATTACAAACTGCAATTAATGGTTTAGGATATTTAACTATAGCAGGGCATACTGCTGCAAGAAAGCTTAATAGCTTCTGTACTATGCCTGTTGCGACTATGAGTTTAGCATTATCTACTTTTGTTTCTCAAAATAAAGGAGCAGAAAAGTATGAAAGAATTCGTAAAGGTGTAAAAGTTGCAAATATAATGGCTATTTGTTGGGGTGCAATAATAACTGTAGCTTTATTATTTAGTGCATCTACTTTAGTAAAAGTGTTATCAGGATCAACTGAACCAACTGTAATTAATAATGGAGCTTTATACTTGATAATTAATGCACCATTTTATGCGATATTAGGTATGCTTTTAAATTTAAGAAATTCTCTTCAAGGATTAGGAAAAAAAGTTGTTCCTTTAGCATCTAGCATAATTGAGTTTTTAGGAAAATGTTTATTTGTAGCATTATTTATACCAAGCCTAAAATATCTTGGAGTTATTATTTGTGAACCAATTATTTGGTGCTTTATGTTATTACAATTATCATATTCATTTTATAAGAATCCATTAATACAAGGTTATAAAAATGGATTAAATACATTAGAACAGGTTAGATAAATAATTATAGAATTAAGAATATAAGGGGGCTGTATCAAAAAAAATTTGATATTTGCCGATAAAGAAAAGGAAGTTCGAATTTGAACTTCCTTTTTTGCGCATAGTAATAATATGAAAAACTTCACAAAAAATGTGATTCCTATGCAACAAATAGGATTTGCATT
>NZ_JACOOP010000057.1:0-20683 GCF_014287725.1 Clostridium sp. NSJ-49
TCAATTTTATTGTAGGTTTGTTTACCATACAATAAAAAATTCAAACTTATATAATTTTCAAAGAGCGAGCAATTCTATGAAAAATCAAGCTATTTTTTCATATCAACTTAACAGATTCTAAGATATATTTTAATTATAAAACAAAATAACCTATATAAACAATAAATTTATATAGGTTATTAATTAATATTATATAAAAATTCAAAAAGATTCTCCAATTAATACAAAATTTTTACCAAAATGATTATTTAATACATAATCGCAATTAATTTATTAAAGTAAATATTTCAATTTTTCTTTTAGATTTACTGTTTCAATATTTTGATTTATAAAAAATTCATCTGCCCAACAGTATATAATTGGTATATTTAATTGTTTTATATAACTTAGTTTTTTTATAATATCATAAGTTTTACTTACTAAACTATCCATAAAAATATATATAATTCGATTTGGATTACTAGGATGAAAAACTACAAACTCTAAATTAATTGAATTAAAAGTATAATCTTCTACAACTCTATAACCTAGCCCCTCAATTTTCTCTCTCAGAAATTTAAGCATATTAGAAGTTGTATCGTGTTTTTTATTAAATGTTAAATTGTTGGTAAAAAACTCATCTATATATCTTATAGAATCATCATATTCAAGTGTTTTTAATATATAATTTGTAATAGAGCTACTTTCTTCAATTTCAGAAATATATTCAAAAGTATTTATTTTTAAAATTGAAATATAATTATTCTTATTTATTAATTTTGATAGTATATCTAAATCATTATTTAATTGTATAATTAAAGTATCTAATAAATCTCTTTTTATTGTAATTTCAGCACTATCTTCTTCAATCATTTTGAAATTTAGTAAAATTAGAATGCTTGGCAAAGTAAATAGCTTTTCTGTATATTTACTAATAGTATCATTTTTATCGTAACAAAGATCTAATAACTCTCTTTCTTTATCATTAAGAGTATATATTTGATTTTGTATTGATATTATCTCTTTATAAAGGGATAAAGTATTAAATATATTTTTCAAAAAAATATACATTTCATTTTCATCATATATATAGTTATATATTTTATTAAAATAGCTTTCATTAAGAAAATCTTTTAGAAAATCAAAAGAGTTTACGTATAAGTTTAGTGATTCTATATTTTCTTTATATTGATTACACATAGTTTTTTTTATATTGTTATATTCATCTGTTATAGCTTTATTATACAGTTTCACCTCAGTACATTTCTTTCTATTCAAATAATGATACCATTTAAGTTTTTTAGGTTCACAATTATAGTCTATTTTTAAATTTGAAATATAATTTATCAATTCGTTTTCACTTATACTTAAAGAGAAATTAGCATTAATAAAATATTTAGTAAAATCATTTTCATATATTGGTGGAATTAGTGCATATTCATTATTTAATAAACACTCTAGTTTATATAGAGCATTTGTAATATCATCACAGGAAATATTATTCTTTAAGTCATTAAACTTATAACTATTATTAAACTTTTTATATTTTAGATAAGATTTTATTAAATTTGTATCTCTTATATTCTCAATAAAACTCTTTATCCAGCCATAATCTCCTATCGTAAAATGACTGTTTTCAATTTTTTCATAAAGTATATCCATATATTGCTTGTCAATTTTTAAATTTAATAAAATATCAATCATTTCCACCAATGAAATATTATCATTTTTCCTATAAGTTGATGATTCAATTATATTTTTTACTTTACTATATTTCATTAGTATATCTCTCAATATAAGTGCATATTGTTCTAGAGCTTTTTTATATGAGGGCTTATCGCTATCATAACTTATACTAATATAATTATAACCGCTAATTTCTTTAATGAAATTATTCATAAATGTATATTTATTATCTAAACAATTAAAATCGATATCTTTAGTATTTAAGTATAATGTTTTATTATCAATTAATTTGTCAATTAATTTAATAATTGTATCTAGATTAATATTAATTTCTTTATTCATATATATCTCCAATATTTTTTCGTATTTATATATAATATGTTTTTATACTTAAATACTGTACTTTTTAAAGTGTTTTATAATTATAAATTTTGATGTTATAACCATAAAAATTTTTATGAGCATATTTCCATATTTGTGTTCATAATATATATTAAAGAAATCAATGATAGGGGGAAATATTATGTTCAAACTAAATATATTTGATAAGTTATCTTTTTTTCTAGTGATTATAGGTGCTATAAATTGGGGAAGCATAGGATTAATAAATAAGAATTTTATATATTATTTAGCTGGTGGTTCATCTATAATATTAAGAATAATTTATGTACTTATCTTTTTAGCCGCATTAGATTTGTTATATCTTCTAGTAAAAGGTAATGTTATAAAAATAAAAGCATAAATATTCTACATAAATAAAAAAACTCCTGTTATAATTAATAGGAGTTTTAATAAGTATAAATAAAATTAATCTTCTAAAGTTTCAATTAATTTTACTATTTCTTCAGCTGCTAAAGTTTCATCATCACCGTTTGCAGAAACAGTTATAGTTGCTCCCTTAGTTACACCTAAAGATAATACACCGATTAAGCTTTTAACATTAGCTTTCTTTCCGTTAAATTCAATGCTTACATCAGATTTAAAAGATGAAGCTTTTTTTACTAATAAAGTTGCTGGTCTAGCGTGTAAACCAGTTCCGTTATTTACTACTACTTCTTTAGATACCATTAAATACACCTCTTTTTATAATAATCATCTTAACGATTCCATTATATACGTTAATCAATTAAATTTCAAGAGTTAACTGTATTTTTAATATATTTATATATTTATAGTAAATATATTATAGGATAAAAAAGAGAAATCTATATTAAAATAGACTTCTCTCTTAGTTGTAAATATTTATCTTGGTTGAACAATCAGTTTTATAGCAGTTCTTTCTTCACCATCAATTTCTATATCAGTAAAAGCTGGGACACATACTATATCTCTTCCACTTGGTGCTACAAATCCTCTAGCAATTGCTATAGCTTTAATAGCTTGATTAATTGCACCTGCACCTACTGCTTGGATCTCTACTATGTTTTTTTCTTTTATTATAGCGGCTAACGCTCCTGCAACTGAATTTGGATTAGATTTTGTTGAAACTTTTAATACTTCCATTTCTAATTTGACCTCCTGATAAAAATCGTTTACATTATATAAATTAATACTTCTATAAGTATATATATTCTATATCTTTTAAATAATTCCTTCTTTTATAATCAATAAAAAAAATACATTTTGAAATATCAAAATGTATTTTTAAAAATTATTTAGCATAGTCTACTGCTCTTGTTTCTCTAATAACATTTATTTTAATTTGTCCTGGATACTCTAATTGCTCTTCGACACTCTTAGCTAAACTACGTGCTAATTCAATAGAACCAGCATCATCTAATAGTTCTGGTTTAACCATAATTCTAATCTCTCTTCCAGCCTGAATTGCATATGACTTCTCTACACCTTCGTATGAGTTTGCAATTTCTTCAAGTTTCTCTAATCTCTTAATATAAGCTTCTAGTGTTTCTCTTCTTGCACCTGGTCTAGCAGCTGATATGGCATCAGCAGATTGAACTAAAATAGCTTCTAAAGACATCATTTCTACATCACCATGGTGTGCCGCTATAGCATTTACTACTAAAGGTGATTCATGATATTTTTTAGCTAAATCTCCACCGATAAGTGCATGTGGTCCTTCATGTTCTTGGTCTACTGCTTTCCCTATATCGTGTAATAAACCTGCTCTTTTAGCAAGATTTACATCTAACCCTAATTCAGATGCCATTAATCCTGCTAAATATGAAACTTCGATAGAATGTTTTAATACATTCTGACCATAACTAGTTCTATATTTTAGTCGTCCAAGTAACTTCATTATCTCAGGATGTAATCCGTGTACACCTGTTTCAAGAGTTGCTTGCTCTCCTTCTTCTTTAATGTCATTTTCTACATCCTTAGTGGCTCTTTCAACCATTTCTTCTATTCTTGCAGGATGTATTCTGCCATCAATGATTAGCTTTTCTAATGCTATCTTAGCTATTTCTCTTCTAATAGGATCAAAGCTAGATAATATTACTGCTTCTGGTGTATCATCAATAATTAAATCTACACCAGTCAAAGTTTCAAGAGTTCTAATATTTCTTCCTTCTCTACCAATAATTCTGCCCTTCATTTCATCATTTGGCAATGCCACTACATGCACAGTTGATTCAGATACATGATCTGCCGCACATCTTTGAATTGCTGTTGTAATAATCTCTCTAGATTTCTTATCAGCTTCTTCTTTAGCTTTAGATTCAATTTCTTTAATCATTAAAGCTGTTTCATGCGTAATTTCCTTTTTAACTTCATCTAATAAAATTTCTTTAGCTTCTTCAGTTGAAAGGTTTGAAACTTTTTCAAGTTCCTCTCTTCTGTGATTATAGATTTCTTGGGCATTTTGCTCCAATTGACTTATTTCTTGCATTTTTTTGTTGATATTTTCTTCTTTCTTTTCAAGAAGATCGCTCTTTTTGTCTAATGCTTCTTCTCTTTGAAGAATTCGTCTTTCAAGTCTTTGAATTTCATTTCTTCTATCACGAGAATCTCTGTCTAAGTCACTTCTAAGCTTGTGAACTTCTTCTTTAGCTTCTAAAATAGCTTCCTTCTTTGTAGATTCAGCCTCTTTCTTAGCATTTTCTACTAATTTTTGAGCTTCCTCTTCTAAAATTAAAACCTTTTTCTTTGTAGCTGTTTTAATAGCTATATATTGGATAATTCCTAATATAGCTAGTATTATAATTCCTAGTAATATAATTATAGTACTATCCAAATTAACACCTCCTTGCACATTAATCAATTTATTATTTAATAGAAAGTAGGTAGGTGTCATATTATTCTGTACTGGAAATTGAATTTGATAAACCAGTATTTGTTATTATTTTATCTTAAAAACAAAAATATGTCAAGTTTAGTTAATTAAATACATTAATTAATTTATCTAGATATAAAGCAAAAAAATACGCCTTGTTACAATAACAATATGGCGTATTTTTGAATTTATTATTTTTCAGTTTTCTCTTTTTTCTCTTCCATTAAAGGTAAATTATACTTAGATCTAATTTTGTTTTCAATTTCTAATGCTATATGCGGATTATCCTTTAAATATTGTTTAGCATTTTCTCTTCCTTGACCTAACCTTATATCATTATAAGAGAACCATGCACCGCTTTTTTGAACTATATTTTCTTTAACACCTACATCTATTATATTACCATTTCTAGAAATACCTTCATTATACATAATGTCAAATTCTGCTTGTTTAAATGGTGGAGCTACTTTATTTTTCATTATTTTTACTCTAGTTCTATTACCAACTATTTCATCACCTTGCTTTATAGAATCAATTCTTCTAACATCCATTCTAACAGAAGCATAGAACTTAAGTGCTCTTCCTCCAGTTGTAGTTTCAGGATTTCCAAACATAACTCCAACTTTTTCTCTTAATTGGTTAATAAAAATTGCTACACATTTTGATTTGTTAATTGTTCCAGCTAATTTTCTTAAAGCTTGAGACATTAATCTTGCATGTAATCCAACGTGAGAATCACCCATCTCACCTTCTATTTCAGCTCTTGGTACTAATGCTGCAACTGAGTCTACTACTAATACATCAATTGCTCCAGAACGTACTAGAGCTTCAGCTATTTCAAGACCTTGCTCACCAGTGTCTGGTTGAGAAACTATAAGGTTCTCTGTATCAACACCTAAGTTTTTTGCATAACTTGGATCTAATGCATGTTCTGCATCGATAAATCCAACTACTCCTCCAGTTTTTTGTGCTTCAGCAATTATATGTAATGCAACGGTTGTTTTACCTGAACTTTCTGGTCCGTAAATTTCTATAATTCTTCCCTTTGGAACACCACCAATACCTAAAGCGATATCTAAATCTAAACAACCCGTAGATATAGCATCAACATTCATAGCATTGTGTTCTCCTAATTTCATTATGGCACCCTTACCATATTGTTTCTCAATTTGACTCATAGCATTTTCAATTGCTTTTAATTTTTCTTCATTAATATTTCCCATAAGGCTCATCCTCTCTCTATCGAACATTTGTTTTATAATTAAATTATAATTTATGCTGAATTTTAAGTCAACATAAATTTCAAAAAATTATTCATATAATAAAAAGTTCCACCTTAATTTAGGAGGAACTTTTTATTATTATAACCAAGATTAACTTATTTAGTCATTGAAAACACTTTTTTATTCTTTACAAAATAATCTATTCCAGAGATTATAGTTACTATAACAGCTAAGTATAAGAATATAGTAGGTGCGAATTCAAAGAATTTATTCATTGCAGAATTATTGTTTATTAAATTTGCTAAATATGGAGATGTTTCTATATTGACTTTTATAAGTAATAATAATATTGATATTATTTGTATAACAGTCTTAATTTTTCCCCACCAACTAGCAGCTATTATTTTACCTTCTGATGCAGCTATTGTTCTAAGACCAGATACAGCAAATTCTCTAGCTATAATTATTATAGCTGCATAACTAGGAATTAATCCTAGTTCAACTAAAGATATTAATGCTGAAGTAACTAAAAGTTTATCTGCTAAAGGATCCATAAATTTACCAAAAGTAGTCACTTGATTTCTACTTCTTGCTATATAACCATCTAATTGGTCAGTTAATGAAGCAATTATAAATACTAAAGTGGCTATTATAGTTCCATAAGGAATTCCTTTCATAGCTATAAAAATCAAAAAAATAGGTACTAAGAAAATTCTTAGCATGGTTAACTTATTTGCTAGATTCATCTATAACATCTCCTATTAAATCATACTCCTGTACATCAGTAATTTTTACCTTTATAATATCACCTATTTTTACTTTTTTTGTTTTTCTAACTAAAATTATATTATCTATTTCCGGTGACATCATATAAGATCTTCCTATGAAAAATTCTCCATTACTTCCATCTATTATAGTATCATAGATATTACCAATTTTCAATTTATTTAAATCTAACATAATTTTTCTTTGAGTTAACATTAATTCTTTTAAACGCTTCTCTTTAGTAGACTCATCAATTTGTCCATTCATAATAGCAGCAGGGGTTCCCTCTTCTTGTGAGTAACTAAAAACTCCTACGTTTTCTAATCTATAATCTAATAAAAATTGTTTTAACTCATTGAAATCATCATTATTTTCATTTGGGAACCCAACTATTAAAGATGTTCTTAAAGTAATATTAGGTATTCTTTTTCTAAGCTTATCTATTATATTAATAATATCTTTTTTATTAGTTTTTCTACCCATTAATTTTAATATCTTATCACTAATATGTTGTATAGGAATATCTAAGTACTTAACAATCTTATTATTTGTTGCAATTTCCTCAATTAGTTCATCATATATTTCTTCAGGATAACAATATAGAAGTCTAACCCACTCTATATTATCTACTTCAGAAACCTTTTTAGCTAATTTATGAAGCATCTTTCCATTATAAATATCAACACCATAATTTGTTAAATCTTGAGCTATTAGAATAATTTCTTTTACTCCTTGAGAAGCTAAACTTTCAACTTCTTTTATAACACTTTCCATTGTTCTACTTCTGAATTTTCCTCTTATCTTTGGAATTATACAGTAAGTACAAAAGTTATTACAACCTTCTGCAATTCTAACATAAGCAGTATGGCTGTTTGTTGTTAATATTCTTTCGCCTTCATTTATACTTAGGTCACTGTAACTAGCTGATGAGATTTGCTTTTGTTCCTTTATAAATTCTAATATAAGCTTATGCAACTTCATATAGTCATTTACACCCATAAGAATATCTATTTCAGGCATTTGTTCTAAAAGTTCATCTCCGTATCTTTGAGTTAGACAACCTGTTGCAATAAGCATTTTACACTTATAATTAGTCTTGTAACTAGCCATCTCTAAAATTGTATCTATTGATTCTTGCTTAGCACTTTCTATAAATCCACATGTATTAACTATTATTATATCGGCTTCTTTAGGGTTATTAGTTATTTCATAATATTTATTAATTGTTCCTAATATAAGTTCAGAATCAACTCTATTTTTGTCACATCCTAAACTGACCATTCCTACTTTATATTTTTCCAAAGTAAATTCCTCCATTGTTTAAGTTTCTAATAATTCATAAATTATTGTAATTGAATAGTCTTCTATTTACAAGTATTTTTGTTATTGATAATTTGGGTTTTCTTCTGTATTCATCACCAATACCTGTCTAGGTCTACTTCCATCCTTTGGAGATATTATTCTTTGTTCTTCTAATATATCCATAATTCGCGAGGCCCTATTGAATCCAATTCTTAATTTTCTTTGTAAAAATGAAGTTGATGCTTGTTGATATTCAATTACAAGTTTTATGGCTTCATCAATAAGTTCATCCTCGTATTCACTTTGTTGCGACTCAGCTGGAGTTTCACTATTAATATGATTTATAATATCTTCTTGATAAGTGACACTATCCTGAGAGTTCTTAACAAAGTTAACCACGTTTTCTACTTCCTCTTCTGAGATAAATGCACCTTGAACTCTAACAGGTTTATTTTCTCCTATAGGATAGTATAACATATCTCCTCTTCCTAATAATTTTTCAGCACCAACTTGATCTAAGATAGTTCTTGAGTCAATACCTGAAGATACTGCAAAAGATATTCTTGAAGGAATATTTGCTTTAATAACTCCTGTAATTACGTCAACAGACGGTCTTTGTGTCGCAATTATTAAATGCATACCTGCAGCTCTTGCCATTTGGGCTAGTCTACAAATATAATCTTCAACATCATGAGGGCAAGCCATCATTAAATCTGCTAGCTCATCAACAATTATAACTATATATGGTAATTTATCTTCAATTTCTCCTTTTTCATATAAATTGTTGTATGATTCTATATTTTTAACTTTATTATTGTAGAACAAATTATATCTCTTATTCATTTCATTTACAGCCCAATTTAATGCTCCAGCAGCTTTTTTAGGATCTGTAACTACTGGAATTAACAAATGAGGAATATCATTATAGACACTTAATTCTACAACTTTAGGATCTACCATTAATAATTTTACATCTGCTGGAGAGTATTTATATATCAAACTAATTATCAAAGCATTTATGCATACAGATTTACCAGATCCTGTTGCACCAGCAATAAGCATATGGGGCATTTTAGATAAATCACCTACAACACATTTACCAGCAATATCTTTTCCTAGACCAAATGATAATTTTTTATTTGAGTTAGTAAATTCTTTTGAGTCTAATACTTCTCTTAGAAATACTGGTATTTGCTTTTTATTCGGAACCTCAATCCCTATAGCAGATTTCCCTGGAATAGGGGCTTCTATTCTTATACCACTAGCAGCAAGTCCTAAGGCTATATCATCTGTTAAATTAACAATTTTTGAAACTTTAACTCCAGGACTAGGTTGTAATTCAAAACGAGTAACTGAAGGACCTTTAGTTACTTGAGTAACTTTAGCTTCAACTCCAAAACTTTCCAAAATTGATTCTAATTTATTAGCCCCATCAATAAGGTCTTTTTTATCTTCGCTTTTCAATCTCGCTTTTCCATTATTTTTCAACAAGTCTATAGTTGGATATATATAATGGATTTCTTTTGACTCAGTGCTAATAATATTATTAATATCTATATCCTTACTTTTTAGCTCTTTAGTGCCATTGTCATTCTGTAATCTTTCATCAGTTGATTTTTGGGAGTTTACTGCTCTATTTGAATCTAAAAATCTGTTTTCCTCTTTAGCATTGAATGATTCTAGAGAAATTTCATCTAAAATATCAACATCGTTAGTATTTGAATTTTTCATAAAATCAAGTATTTGAATTTTATTATCTATTCCTTTTACTATGTTTTTGTCAATTATTTCTTCATCACTTTCAATTTCAACGAAATCATTGTTAATTTTTTTGTGCTTGTCTTTTTTTTGTGGCTTAGAGTTTATATATTGAATAATTTTATTAGCAAATAATTTTGTACACTCTAATATATTAGATATTGTTATATCAAATATCTGCATTACCCCAATAAACAATAGTGATAAAAATAGAATATAAGAGCCTATATATCCTATAAGTTTAGATAATGGATAAGCTAAAAGATGACCTAAGAATCCACCATGCAACGACATTGTGTCTTCTTGCATTATTAATTTCAAAGAAATTTTAAATGATTCTTGATCTAAAGCTTGTATCTTTATTGTTGCGAAAAGAAGGATGCAGGTTGTTAAAACTAACGTTACTCCAAATAATCTTCTTGAATAACTTATCTTTCCATCCGATATAATTATATTTATACCAAAGTATATCAAGTATAAAGGCAAAATAAATGCACCTATACCAATAAAGTTATATATATATTTTCTAGAAATATGTGATAAAACCCCTGCAAGATTAGTATAAATTGCAATTGTAAGAAGTAATCCTACAACAATATAGACTATACTTTTTATATCACTGTCTAATGTTCTCTTTTTTTTAGTTCGCTTTCTAGTATTTTTTTTACTTTTAGTAGTCACAAAATCACTCCTATAATATAGTTAAAATTTTCATATATATCTATATTATATAATTAAGATGACATAGTGTAAAATATGTTTAAACTAAAAAAGGAATTCTTTTGAATCCCTTTTTTAGTTTACTTCAAATTATTCTTCTCATATAATGCTATTTCTTCTCTAAGTTTATCCAATGCTTCTTTAATTCCGCCTACCTCATCTATCAATCCACAAGCAACTGCTTGTTCTCCTATTAATATAGTTCCCATATCATTTAATAATTCGTCAGATTTAAGCATCATTCTCTTTAATTCATCTTTACTTATTTTAGAAGTTTTAACTATGAAGTTGTCTATCCTTTCTTGCATTTTTTGGAAATAATGAAATGTTTGAGCTACACCAATAACAAATCCATTCATTCTAACTGGATGTACAATCATTGTGGCAGATGGAGTAATAAACGAATAATCTGCTGATGTTGCAAGCGGTACGCCTATAGAGTGTCCACCACCAATAACTATAGATACTGTAGGTTTAGATAAAGATCTAATCATTTCTGCAATAGCTAATCCTGCTTCTACATCCCCACCTACTGTATTAAGTACAATTAAAATACCTTTAACCTCATTATTTCTTTCCATCGCAATTAATTGTGGTATTATATGCTCATATTTAGTAGCTTTAGTTTGTGGTGGTAATACCATATGCCCTTCTATCTGTCCTATTATTGGCAAAACTTGAATACTTTGATCAGAACTTGATTTATTATCTGTACCGAACTCCTTTATTTCTTGTCTTCTATCATCTTCTTTGCTATTTTTATCGTTATCGCTTTCTTTTATAGTAGTATCATTACTATATAATGGATAAAAATCTTCATTTGTGTTCATAATAAGCCCTCCTAGCATGATTACCTTTATCTTCTTATGTCAAGCACTATTCCATATTTAATATATCCATTGGAAAAGTTTCCAGTAATTACGATGACAATCTTTTTGTCTGAATCAGGAACTTCTATACACCCCCTTTTCACTTTGACTTCTTTTAAAGTTTCATTTTCTTCATCCCATATATGAGCTTTTAGTGATTTGCAGTTAGGTACAAATTCAAAATTAATAATTTCTCCTGGTCTAACTTTTAATGATGGTTTTTTTATTAAAAGATTGTAATTATTTATTATTTCTTTTGTAAGTTCAATTTCTTTATTATCATCAGAAATTATAAAATCATAAGAGCATAGATATTTAGGAGAATGTTTTCCTCTTAATCTTACTATTAATTTAGGGATATTTTCATTATCAGTATCCTTTTTAGGTTTTGTTGGTTCTTGAGTATGTATTTCATCTTGACTTTCTCCATTTTTATTTTGTTCTTGAAGTTTTTTTTGATTTATCTCATCTAATTTTTGTTGATTTATTAATTTTCTCTCTTCTTTTAATTCTTTTAATAAGTCATCGATACTTCTGTATTCTGGTTTATTATTCTCTATAATTTCTTCACCTGGTTCATAATAAGCATTTACGTAAAAATCATAGTTTATTAATAGAGAAAAGATATAAATTACAAAAAGAATTTTTCGATTTATCATATATTTTATACCTCCATATTAATATATATTTATTTTTACCTATTTATTTATTTTTATATATCAAAGTGTGCCAAAAACCTTGGAAGTTTTTAGCACACTTCGACTATTGTTTTACCAACAACCAAATAATAATATTAATATTAGCCACCACCAGCAACCGCCTCCGCAGCCACAGCCTCCGAAGCCGCCACCACATCCAAAGTTACCACCATATCCGCAGTTACCGCCACCACAGCATCCGTAACCCGGATAACCACATCCGTAATTACATCCTCCGCAACCACAACTTGAGCAATTATTACAGCAGCATTTTTTCTTACAACAGCATTTTGAACAACTGCTTGACATGTTTCTCATCTCCTATCATTTGTTGATTAATATATATTATTCAAAGCAAAGATTTTATGTTCTTAATTATTTAGATTGTTAGACAAATTTATATCCCTCTGTTATTATTACAATATATTCTAAAAAAGAGGTGGATTATGAAGGATCAAAGAAATAGATTAGTTGTTCCAAGAAATATTGTTAACACAAAGATGCTATATACATTTTATATATTAAAGGAATTATCAAAAGGTGAAGTTGTTTTTGGAAATAAAATTTTATCAACCTTTAAAGATGTTTTTGAAAATTGCAGCCATCCTTTTCCTGTTTCTTCTAGTACAATATATGAAACGCTATACTCTTTAGAAGAAAAAGGTTATGTGGTAAGTAGTTGGACAGGTGATTTAGTATTAAATAAAAGAAGTAAAAAATTTTATTCTATCACAGATGAGGGATTAAATTATTACAAAACACATATAGCGGATTATGTGAATAATATTGAAAAAACAAAATCTACGTTAGATTTAATTATAAAGATGCTTAAATAGCATCTTTTTTTGTTATCACAATTTATACATAAATAAATATAATATAAATAACTAATTTAAAAATATAGGAGTGATAATCATAAATATCAATAACTATACAGATTTTTATTCTAATAATAATATTTTAGAAACAAGAAAATTAAGAATAGACAAACTAATTCAAAGAGATAATTCTCTTATTTTTGAACAAAATACAATAAAATTTAGATGTGAAGAAGAATTATTAGTAATAATTCGAAATGTAAAAACAAAAGAAGAATTTATATGTGATTATTTAATTAAAGCCAATAATTTAGTTATTATTTTAGATTCATTGCTTCATTTATTTAGTAATTACGAAGGTGCAATACAAATACTTAATAAAAGTGATGAGAAATATTATTTATATAATCCTATTATGAAAAATAATAATATTATTAACGAAAAAATAGCTAACAATAAACAGTATAAGTGGTTTATAAGAGTATTAGAAAATGGAGAAATTAGATTATCATCAATTATAAATAAATAGCCTATAATGAATTATTCATTAATAGGCTATTTATTTTACTTTTTAACTTTTAAAATTTCTAACTTTAGATTGTAAATTTCATCTTTCAATGTAGTTATTACTTTTAAATTATCTTCTATTATATTATTTTTTTCTGTTTCTATAGTTTTCTTTTCTTCTAAGTATTGATCCTTTAAGCGAGAACTTTCATTAGAATTCATTAAAATTAGGTTATGCATTTTTTCATTTAAGCTATTTGAATACTCTCTTTCTCTTCTTAAATCATCCTTTAGAGTATCTATCTCACTTCTAGCTCCCTCTAATTCTTTGTTGAGCTTTAAAACTTCATTATCTAAAATTTTATAATTACTTATTTGACTTTGTAAGTTTTCTACAAGTTCTTGAAGGGATTCGTATTTTTCTCTAACTTCTTTACTTTGATCAACTATATCAGTTAATGAATTAATATGCTTTTGTAGATTTTGAATTTGTAATGATTTTTCCTTAGAGTCATTTTCAAAAGTGTTTATTAAATCATTTACTTTAGTGAAGTTATCTTTCGAATCTTTTAATTCATTATTTTTTATAGATAATTCTTCTTCAATATTTCTAAAATCATCCTTGATTTTAATATTTTCTTCTTGTAATGATTTAATTATATTTTCTCTTGATTTAATTTCACTCTGAAATTTTTCGTTATATTTTTCTTGTATAAAAGTCGCCATATCAAGAGATGATAAATAGCTACTTCTAATGGAATCCAATAAATAATTAAATTTATCAATTTCTGCTTTTCTATCAGCAAATTTACTATTATTTTCAATTTTAATTGCTTCATATTGATTCAAAAGTGTAGAAATTAATGTTTCAGCATCTCCAAATTTACTTTGCAATTGATTTAACCTGTCTTTTGTAGATTTTTTAAGCTTTAACCCCTTAGTCTCAAGTTTTTCATTTTGGATTACTCCATCTGTTTTATTTTGATTAAATTCATCTTCAACTTCAAATTCCTTAATATTTTCATCCAAGCAAATTGTTTTTTCTTCATTTTTGTTATTTTCAACCATTTTTATCCTCCTATATACAGTTAACTGAGTTAACCAAGGTTAACCTAGTTAACCTTGGTTAATTTATTGTATCATAAATACCATTAAATTTCTAGAAAAAATAAGCAAAAATAGTATAATTATATCCAAATAAAAACTGCGCTTATTCCTGAATATGCGCAGTTTTTGTTTAAAGTATTGATAAATCAAGGTTTTATAGCTATAATGAAATTAGTAAAATATAAAAAGCGCAGTTTATAAACGCAAAAGGCGCAGTTTGAATTTGGATTTCTAGAAGAAAGGAATTTTTAAAATATAATGAATGATGAAATGATAGAGATGATGAAATTCTATGAATTTTATAAAAAGATGAAAGCCTTAGAAAAAAGTGAAGAGTTAACTTCAAATAAAGAAGAAAATTTATTAAAAACAGAGGGAGCAAATAGTAGTACTATTAAAAGTAATAATTTAGAAGATGTACATAGTCATAATAAAACAGAGGGAGAAACAAAAAACACTAAAAAGAAAAATTATAGAGCTACTCGCCCACTAGAAATAGATGAATATGAAGAAATAATTAAGTTATGTAAAAGTGGATTTATTTACGGAGATAAAAAGACAGGGAGAAGAAAAAAATTTAGAGCGAATCCATCTTTAGCTTTCGCATTAGCTCTTCAAGCAACTTTAGGATTTAGAGCTTCTGATATAGTTAATTTAAAAGTAGAAGATTTTAATAGAAGTAAATTCTCTATAAAGGAAATTAAAACAGGTAAGTGGCAAAATAGAGAGTTGGGTGAAAATATGTATAATAAATTTTTAGAATATGTAGTAGAAAACAAATTAGATGGAGACGATTATATTTATCCAAATAAAGTTAGAAATATGCAGCAACAATTAAAAATAATAACTGACTATCTAGGCTACAAAAATATTGGAACGCACTCTTTTAGAAAATTATTTGCTCATACTTTGTATGAAGAATCAGGTCATGATATTGAATTAGTTAGACACGCCTTAAATCACTCAGATATAAAGACAACGATGAGATATTTAGGGGTAAGTATGAAAAAATTAAAGGAAGCAACTACAAAGATCGACTTTTCATATATGTTATAACTTTAGAAAATGAAATAGATATGCTATTTAAGTATATTTTTATACTTGTTTATATTAATAGCATATCTATTTTTATTTATAATAGCACCTTACCTAGCTAGCAAATAACAAATACTAACTTTTATTGCATAATATAGTCATATTCATTATACATCTCTCTATTTATCCCCAAACATATACACTTCATCAGGAGATATATTTAAGAACTTAATAAATTATAAATTGGGCTCATTAACAATATTTCCATTTACATATCTAACTTTAATATTCCTATAGTCACTATTATATATAAATTTTTGCAACCTTTCTTCTAATGTTAAATAATTAAAATTATCATCCTTACTATCATCTATTACGAGAGCATCAAAATCATATCCTTCTTCAAAACTACCTACATTTCCAAAAAATTCTCCTCCACCTTTAGTGACTAAATAAAATATTTCAGCGGTCGTTAAAGGTAAATCTTTATGATTACTTTCACTCCATTTTAAATTTGATATTTGCATAGCATAAGCCATAACTTGGAACATTGATAAAGTATGACCACCTGAAATATCTGTAGCTAATCCAACTTTAATGCCATTTTCTATAAGTTTTCTAATAGGGGCTATACCACTCGATAAATTCACATTAGAAGTAGGACAATGAGCTACATAAACATTTTGCTGCGCTAATAAGGATATTTCTTCTTCGGTTAAATGTACACAATGAGCCATAATGGTTTTTGTTTGTCCTAAAAGATTAGATGAATTATAAACACTTGCATAATTCGGCTCACTTGGGTATCTATCAGCAACCATATTAATTTCTCCTACATTTTCAGAAAGGTGAGATTGAACTGGAATATTATATTTCATAGCTAATTCCCCTAAGGATTTTAATAACTTATCGCTGCAAGAAGGAACAAATCTTGGAGTAATTATAGGCTTTACAAGAGCATATTTATCTTTATACTCTTCAATTATTTCCACAGTATCATTTATAGATTTATTTGTATTTTCTATTAAAGTATCTGGAGACTTATAATCCATATTCACTTTTCCTATATAAGCTCCTAATCCGGATTTATTAAACAAATCCATCAATAATTTACTACTTTCTTTATGAATAGTAGCAAAAACACAACATCTTGTAGTTCCATGTTTCCATATCTCTTTAATTAATTTAGAATATACTTTTTTTGCATATTCTAAATTATTATATTTGCTTTCTTCTGGAAAAGTATATGACTCCAACCAAGGTATAAGCTCTTTATCTAGCCCTAAACCTATATTAGGAAATTGAGGCGCGTGTAAGTGCAAATCAACTAACCCAGGTATTATTAATAAATTGCTATAATCTACTACTTTTATATTTGAAAACTCGTCTGGTAGCTCTTCATAAACTCTCTTTACTTTATTTTCTTTAATTAATATATATCCATTATAAATAGTTTCAAAAGTTCCAAATTTTTTTGTATATAAAATATCTCCTTTAACACAATAAATATTTGACATTATTACCACCTATATTCTTCAACCTAAGTATTAGGCTACTTATTTCAATATATAAAAGGTGGAGATAAATAATATATACCTTCCCCCACCTTAATCCATTAAATTATATAATTATAATTGTAAATACATACTTTTATCATTTCTTCATATTCTTTTGAAATTTTATCATCTTCTCCTAATCTATACCTTACTATTAAACCATCTTCTTTTCTTACTTTAAATGTGTTAGAAGTTTTGTCTAATAATAAGAATCCTTTATTATTACTATTATTAAAATCCTCTTCACTCCAGAAAAGCGTTAATTTATCTTTATAAGGATTTCCATTGTGAGGACAGAATACACCACAGTTTCCACATTCATTGCACATTCCATCTACATGAAGAACTTGATGTGAATTCAAAGTATTACTATTAACCTTAATTGAAAGATTTGCTCTATTTGGACATACATCTACACAAATCTCACAAATATTATCACAAGATAAACATCTAGTAGATTCAGCTTCATTTGAAATTGGTTCACTTATAATACCTTTTCTTAAATATAACGTACTTTCATCAACTTGAACGACTTTATTCTTAAAATCATTCTTAATACCTACTTCTTTTAATATATTTTTTGCAACTAGTTTTCCATCAGCCATAGCTTGAACAATTGTTGATGGCCCTGATTTCATATCACCTGCAACATATACATTTTTTATTGAAGTTTCATAGTATTCATTAATAACAGGATATCCCTTACTATTTAAAGTTATATTATTCTTTTCAAGAAGTGTTGTATCAACAGTATCTCCTACTGCAAGAATTACAGTATCTGCAGCTATTTCTACATTATTGTTAGTTTCTATAGGTCTTCTTCTTCCAGAAGCATCCTTATCTCCTAGCTTCATTTTACTGCATATTAATTTTCCATTCTTTATTTCCTTAGGATAAAGTAATTCTTTTATTTCTATTCCTTCTTCAATCAATAATTCTATCTCTTCTTTACTTGCAGGCATAAGATCTTTCGTCCTTCTATATATTACCGAAACATTCTCTACTCCATTTACTCTCTTGGCAGCTCTTGCAGCATCCATAGCTACATCTCCTCCACCAATGATACAAACATTTTTACCTAAGTTAATAGAATCATTATTTTCTTTAAAATTCTCTAAGAATTCTAAAGCATGAATTGATTTATTATCATTATCTATAAGAGATACATTTAAAGGCTTCCAAGTACCAATAGCTAATACTACATAATCATAATCTTTTTTCAAATCTTCTATTACAAAATTATCTTTTGCACCAAATTTAAAATTAACTCCATAATTTTTAATTAAATTAAAATCTTTCTCTATAATAGTTTGTTGAATTCTAAATTCAGGTATTACATATTGAATAATTCCATAAGGCTTTTCGCGTTTTTCAAATACGGTCACATCTACGCCATTTCTTCTTAAATATGCAGCAGTAGCAAGTCCAGCTACACCGGCACCAATTACAGCTACTTTTTTATTACTAATAATTGAAGATACTTTTAGTTTGCTTACATATTTATCTTGTGCATTAACTACAGCAATATTTTTCATATTTCTAATAGAAACGGATTTATCATAATCTAATCTAGTGCATTTAGTTTGGCAATTATGATTACATATAGTAGCTGTTATAGCGGGTGAAATATTATCATTAACAATAACTTCAAATGCTTCATCATATTTCTCTTCTCCAACTAATGAAACGTATTGAGGTATTTGTTGATTAATTGGGCATCCTTTATTACATGGAGCTATTGCACAATCAAATATTGGTAAATCCGATTTTATTTTTCTATTATTAACTTCTCTCCATTCTTTTTTATAGTGTTTATTATTTATTACAGTAGTCGATAGTCTTTCTAGTAATTCTAAATTAATTTTATCTTTCATTTTCGAGTTGATTGCTTCAGTCTTTTTTGCAAGTTGATGAATTCTTTCATATCCACCCGGTTTTAAAAGAGTTGTTGCAAAAGTTATTGGAAATATTCCTGTTGAATATATCTCTGCAATATTAAATAAATCTGCACCACCAGAGTATGATATTTTTAAATCTCCATCAAATTCTTTAGCAAGCTTATAAGCTAACGTAATAGAAAGAGCAAATAGCGATCTACCTGACATGTACATTTCTTCACCTGGTAGTTCATTATTGGTAATCTTAGTAGGCAGCGTATTAGTTAACTTTATTCCAATTTCTAAATTTAATCCTTTTGCTACTGATTTAAGTCTACTAAGCATACTAATTGCATCATCAAATTGTAAATCGTTTTTAAAATGATGAGAGTTTAAAGTTATATATTTATAACCCATAGTATCAAATGTATTTCTAACAAACTCTTCTCCTAAAAGAGTAGGATTCATCTTAATAAATGTATTCAATCTCTTCTCATTTAATAGATATTTAGCTATTCTTTCAATTTCTTCTGGAGGACATCCATGTAATGTTGATAAAGTAATAGAGCTGCAAACTCTACTAGATATATTATCTAAATCGTCCACATTAAAATTTTTTAATTTATCTAAATTATTTATAATGGCATTTTTACATTCATTCCATACATCTGTTGAAGAGGCATCTAGCATTTCATCGATAAATTTATTAACCTTTGGAGATTTTATTCCATCTAGGTCATATCCTACGCTCATATTAAAAATAAAATCTCTAGTATTGCTTAAACCTAATTCCTTCATTAATACATGTAGTAAGAACCAAGCTTTTACATACTCATCATAAGCACTAGGAACAGTAAGCTCTGTTGACCATTCTACATTATAACATTCATCTTGAGCATAAATACAAGGTTTTGAAACCGGTAAATCTTTACCATCTAAAATTTGAACTGTTTTTAACTCTATAAATCTACTTCCAGTTAGGTAGGCTGCCACAATATTTTGTGTTAATTGTGAATGAGGTCCTGCAGCTGGGCCTATGCATGTTGAAATATTTTCTCCTAAAATATTTATAGATGATTTTGAAACATTTTTATAAAACTTCTTTTTATTTATTCCAAATATTGTACCTTTTAATTTATATTCATTCAAAACCCAATGTAATAATTTTTCAAAAGGAATTGGTGTCATTTTATCTCCCATTTTAAATTTTACCCCCTAAATATATTAATAACTCTAAATAACTTTTAGAGTACTTAGATTTACTAGTTATTTTCTTATATGGCATCTGACCTAGTAACAATTTCCCCTATAACATTAAAATTCATTTTATCCTCCCTATAGATTTAATCGATCTGTTAAGTTATATGAACATTGCTCTTCTCAGCCCAAGGAAATACAATAGGTTTGCGATACTAAATAATACCCCCCTTCGAAAAGGAGAGAAGAACAATGAGCAAAACTAATATAAAATGCCCACGCTGTAATTCTGATAAACTATACAAGTTTGGTATGAATAAGCAGGCTAAACAAAAGTATCAATGTAAGCAGTGT